>USNB01000119.1 GCA_900555875.1 uncultured Eubacteriales bacterium | reverse complement strand
TGGTTATCGAACCGTCGGTCGTTACGACCACGCCTATGGTCGAATGATCGTTTATGACTTTACGCGTCCCCACTTCCGCAGCGCGCGTAAACGGCATTTCTTCTTCGCTCCACGGCGTTTTTACCATACGTTCGCCGTCTTCACCGAACGCACCTTCCGCACCTTCCGCCATATAGCCCACACAATCCACCAATCTCACGTTGACATCTATGCCCTCGTCCAACTCTACGCGCACAGCCTCGCCCGGCACGAATTTAGGCTGCGTCGTCATGATCGTTTTGCCGTTGGCGCTTTGGGGCAGCTCGTCGAGCATGCGGCTCTTTTCCGGATCGTCCTTCATCTTCGGCATAACGAGATTTTGCATAAAGCTGCGTATGAATGTCGATTTGCCGGCGCGCACGGGACCGACCACGCCGAGATATATATCCCCGCCTGTGCGTTCCCTTATATCCTTATATACGTCGAATTGTTCCATTCCGCTTCCTCCTGCATAATACTATGCCGCTGCAAAGCAAGATATGCCGCGAACTTGCCGGATATAAAACCGGCGCCGTCCGCACCAAGCGAACGACGCCGATCCCCCTCACGTGCCGAAGCGGGGCAAAACGATATGTATATCTATTTTTCTTCCCCGTTCGGGCCGTCTGCGTCATGTTCATCGGGACTGTCGGGAGGGGCGGAAGAATCGTTTTGCGGCTTCTCTTCAGTCTGCGCTTTTCGGCGCGCTTCCCGCTCTTCGGCTCGCTTGCGCTCCTCTTCCGCCTCTTCACGCTCTTCCTTTCGGTCGTAGTATGCTCGGAGCTGGTGTTTGATGATAAAATATATTGATGCGTATACAATGTCGATCACTAATAGGATCAATGAACACTTAAGTGTAGCAAAGAGATCTAATTCTATAAATATATCCTCAAACATTACAGCAACCGGTATCAAATTAATTATCGCAAATAACGACATCCATACCGCATACCATACATGTGCCTTCTTTGTTCCTTTCCATTCATAGAAGAAGCCCGTAATATATCCTCTTTTGAACCACAAGCGCCAAACAAGCCACATGTGCTGTGGAACGCCGAATGCAATAAACAAAAGCCAATAAAACCCGATAGCGACCCTTAAAAGGGCAATTTCTTCGCAGTTCATCGCAAAATACTCTCATCTGCCCAATCGACAATATATGATAATATTTCCATAAAAAAGCTGATCATTGCTCCTACCAATGTCGGCAAATTGTATATGAATCCCTCAACGACCCCATCGACAGGTGCAAACATCGTCCCCACGGGACCGGATCTATCACCCTCGATCAAGTTTTCAGCCGCATATGCCGCCTGACTGATCGCCATATTGAATCCGACCTGCATACCGCGCTGCACGAGCAACTTCGTCCCCATGATGCTCGTCTTTGAAAACGCACTTACGGCTCCACTGAACATGCCCGTCACGGCTCCGCTCGCGTAGTAAAGCCCGAGATCGCGGTCGTAGTAATAGCCGCGGTACCTGAACGGGTTGAGATGTCCTACGGACGTGTAGTCGGTATCGACGACGCCTCCGCCGGTGCAAACGCGGCAATTCCCCCACGCGTCGTATTCGTATATGGCGGCAATGACGACGATCACCTCATAGCCGTAGCGTCCCGGATCCTGTGCGAGTATGCTCGTCAGGCACTCGGCTATGTATTTTTCCAGATCCCTGCACGGGACGATAACGGACAGATCCACGTGCCCTCCTTGTTTTGCGGGATAACCTCTTACCACAATTGTAACATAATATTCCGAAATGTACAGTATCATGGCATAAGTCGTACAGGAAACGGCAAGATAGGCATATCCGGGACATAAAATACGGAAATCGTCTCATAACAGAGCATGAAAAAACACGTCCCGCAAAGGGACGTGTCATACTCATGCCGTATGCGATACGGTCATTTATCTTTCGGTTTTTTCTTGAACAGCACCGTGAGGTTCTCGGTGCCGCTGAACAGACGGACCAGATTTGCATGATGCGCGAGGACCGCCAGCGTCAGCATCGCGAATATCAGCCCCGATACGGCGGGCTGAGTACCGCCGAGAACATAAGCCTCATAAATATTGGGAACGAATATCATGATGAAGGACGCGAGCGCGCCTATCTTGACTATGATAAGGAATATAAGTCCGGCGGCAAAAGCGATCAGCGTTACGAAAGGATGCGCTACGAGCGATATACCTATTATGCACGCTATGCCCTTGCCTCCCTTGAATTTAAGACAGACCGGGAAGATATGTCCCACGACGACGGAAAGCCCGGAAACATACAGACCGAGTTTATCCGATACGTCGTATACCTCTCCCGCGCAAAGCCACCAGAAGAAGAACGCCGGGATCGCCGCTTTGAAAGCATCGAGTATAAGGCAAAGCACGCCTACTACCTTGCCGTATGTCCGCACGACGTTCATCGTACCCGGATTGCCGCTGCCGCTGTTACGGATATCACCGTGTTTGAGCCGGGATAAAACAAGCGCAAAATTGACGTTCCCGATGAAATACGACACGACGGCGGTTATCAATATCCTTATCCAAAGCGCCACTTGTTATTCCCTCTCCTTTCTTCCCGTTATCTTGAGCCGTATGGGCGTGCCCGAAAAGTCGAACGCGCGCCGAAGACTGTTCTCGAGATATCTCTTGTATGAAAAATGCATGAGTTCTTCGTCGTTCACAAAGATCACAAACGTCGGCGGATTTACCGACGGCTGCGTAGCATAAAGTATCTTCAGCCGACGACCCGAATGCGAAGGCGGTTCCGTAATGCGCACCGCATCGCTTATAACATCGTTGAGTACGCCGGTAGGAACGCGCAGACACGAACGTGAATATACGGATTCGGCAAGATCGAGAAGTCTCTCCACGCGTTTCCCGCTCGCCGCAGATACATACTCCGCTTTGAAATAGCTCATGAAGTTGAGCTTTTCGGCAAGATCCGCGTTATACTTCTCCACGGTATGCGTGTCCTTTTCCACCTTGTCCCATTTGTTCATGACGATGACGGACGGCTTGCCTTCGTCGTGTACCATGCCGGCGATGCGCACGTCCTGCTCGCTTATGGGTTCGCTGCTGTCGAACACGACGAAAACAACGTCCGCACGGCTTATGGCGGCTATCGCGCGCAGAACGCTGTAGCGCTCCACGCTCTCATCCTCTATGCCGCGCTTGCGGCGCATGCCCGCCGTGTCTATCAGCGTGTATTTCGCGCCGTTATACGTGAACGGCGTGTCTATCGCGTCGCGAGTCGTCCCGGGTACGTCCGAAACTATCACGCGCTCGAAACCGAGTATGCGGTTGACGAGCGACGACTTGCCGACGTTGGGCTTGCCGACGAACGCTATATTCAGCCCGCGTTCCGTTTCCTCTTCCACCGCCGGGAAATGCTTCGTCACTTCGTCGAGAAGATCTCCTATGCCCAGCATCTGCTCGCAGGATATGGGGAGAGGATCGCCGAGTCCGAGTTCGTAAAAATCGTATAAAGTATCGGTCTCGTTGTTATCGAGTTTGTTGACGGCAAGGACCACCGGTTTGGAAGCTGCGCGAAGAACGGCTCCCACCTCCCTGTCCGAAGTGAGCAGCCCCGCTTTGCCGTCCGTCATGAATACTATGACGTCGGCAAGATCGACGGCTATATCCGCCTGACGGCGTATCTCCGCGCCGAAATCCGCTTTGTCGTTCTCTATGCCGCCGGTGTCGATGAGCGTGAACTGCTTACCGCACCATTCGGCATCGGCGTATATCCTGTCGCGGGTCACGCCCGGCGTGTCCTTGACTATGGATATCCTCTTACCGCATACGCGATTGAAAAACGTGGATTTTCCGACGTTGCTGCGCCCTATTATAGCTACTATGGGTCTCGCCATGTGTTTATTTTATCACATTCGTTTGCCGATGTCTACAGATTTACGCCATTTTCGGTAAAGAGTATGCTCCGCTTCCGCTTATGCGATCGCGAAAAAGGACCTTCTCACGGGAAGGTCCTTTTCCGCGGCTTTATATCGTTTGCGTCATATGTGCATCGTACTATCTGTCCTCTCCTCCCGAAAGTATGTAATACGTACTATCCGTACCGTCATAGCACACGGCGAGGAGCCTGTCGTTGATCAGCTCGCCGGTCGACGAGAACGAGAACGCCAGACCTATACT
>USNB01000118.1 GCA_900555875.1 uncultured Eubacteriales bacterium | reverse complement strand
CTAATACGTGCGCCAACTGCGCGATGTGC
Source organism: uncultured Eubacteriales bacterium (assembly GCA_900555875.1). Lineage (GTDB taxonomy): Bacteria > Bacillota > Clostridia > Christensenellales > Pumilibacteraceae > Protoclostridium. The sequence goes on along the minus strand of USNB01000118.1, from coordinate 4,144 downwards.
TACTGCATGAGCGAGCTGTGCTGCTCGATGTCCCGCTGCTGCCACTGATGAGCGATCCGCGCGACATCGACCCGTTCGGCGACGATCCCGTCCCCGAGCCTCAGCCTCGGGACGGCGAACCGCCCGAGCCCGAACGGAAGCCGGAAAAAAAGAAGAAGCGCCGCCTGTCTCAGGCGAGGAAGATAACCTATTCCGCGACCGCCGCCGCAATAGCAATGGTCATGATGATACTGACCTGCTATCTGCCGCTGACCGTCGCGCCGCTCGTCATGATCTCGCTGTGCTACAACGTGGTCATCGACCGCTGCGGCTTCGGCTACGGCATCATGACGATGCTTGTCAGCGTGGGACTGGGCTTCCTGTGCTGCGCCGCGAACGTGGGCGTACTGCTTATCGTCGCCGTCGTGTTCGTGCCCTATTCGTTCGTATGCGTGCCGCTGAAAAAGCTCGACTATTCCGGTCTGAAAAAAGCGCTCGTGCGCATCGCGGTCATTACGGTGTTCGCCGCGCTCGAAGTGCTGTTCGTGTTCCTGCTCGGCAATCTCGTCACGGACTACATAGACATTGCCGGCATGATCGAGAGCATAGGCAACTTCGCCGCCGGCTACATCGTCGTGACGATAGTCGCCGTGATACTGTTCGTATGCGTGGACGTGCTGTTCGTCATGCTGGGCAAACAGGCCGCGCGCGTGCTGAAATAATTATGTGATTAAATTTTCACAAACTTTATAAAATTGCGGACAGACTGTTGTCCGCAATTTTTTGTTATAATATAATCAAACATACATTCGATAAAGGAGGCGCAGAGTGAAGTACGTGAATTGTCCCGTGTGCGGCGGGAAACTGCTGGAAGGGGAGGAGGGCAGCCGCGTCGTAGTCAAGTGCGCGAAATGCGGCAGGCTGGCGGAGGCCGTCATCGGCGGCGAAAGCGTGACCGTCACCCTCAGATCTCCGGGCGCGGATAAGGACGCAAAATCCGCGAGGAAAATTTTTCCGGAAAACATTCGTTGAAACGCTTGACAATATAGAACGTATGTGCTATATTATGGGCACAAAAGAATAAGAGTCGGAGCCGACCGGAATCGCAGTCCCGGAACAGAGGACACGGAATGCGGGGCAGACATCGTACGTACCGAGCAGCGGAATATAATCCGCCGCGGTGCGCGCGGAGTCTGCCCTTTTTCTTTTGGAAAAATTTATATTTCCGGAAACGGAAAAGGAGGCAGAAATGAAAATAAGCGTAGTGATTCCCGCGCGGAACGCGGGAGGGACAATCGTGAAGTGCCTGGACAGCATAGCGGTGCAGGACTTCGCAAAAACGGAGTACGAAGCGCTCGTCGCGTTCGATTCGTGTACGGATAACACCGAACAGACAGCAAGGGCATGGAGCGCGCTGCATCCCGACGTGAATGTGCGTTTCTTTACGTGCGCCTGCGGCAGCCCCGGCGGGGCGAGGAACGTGTGCCTGGATAACGCGACGGGCGAGTACGTAATGTTCGTCGACGCCGACGACCGGCTGATAAACCCGTCCGCGATGAGCATACTGTACGGCGCGGCGCAGGGGCATAGCGCGGTGCGTATGACGGACCATGAGGTGCGCGGAAGCATGGTGAAGTTCTCGGAGCGGCTGACGATATGGCTGCACTTTTTCTCGCGCGAGCTTATCGGCGAAGACAGGTTCACGGACATGCAGCTGTGCGAGGATTACGAGTTCGTAAAACGCATAAGGGAAAAGCCCGGCTACGACGAAGCGACGGTGGACACGCCGCTGTACTTCTATGAGTACGACGATAAGCGCATGAAGGACAGGATACGGAGAGTGGTGGCGGAGTCGAGGCAGAGAGAGGCGCAGGGACTTTCTCCGCTGTACGTCAGCGACGGATTCATCCCCGAAGGCGCAAAGCGAGCGATGGCGAAATGGCGGAGCTGAAGGAGCGGTACGTATTCGACTGGCACAGGATATTCGCAGAGGATAAGCCGCACGTCGAATACTGCATAACGGACATCTGCGACCGCAACTGCAAATCGTGTTCGCATCTCGCGCCGCTGGCAAGGGAAGCGAACTTCGTCGGCACGGAAGAATTCACTCGTGTAGTAAAGACCATGCGGCGCGTGCTTCCGGACGTGCATACGTTCTGGCTGACGGGCGGCGAGCCCACTCTGCACCCGGAGCACATGAAACTTCTCGCCACACTGCGGGAGATATATCCGGACGTATACGTCGGGATATACTCCAACGGGCGTACGATGAGAGCGCGGGAGAACGACGAGGCGTTCTGGGAGTTCGTGAGGAGCCGCGGCATAGTGTGGGGGATAACGAATTACGACGCGCCGAAGGAATACTTCGAGGAGCTGTTCGCCTCTCGCGGCTGCGGAAACAATCTCGCGATAGTGCAGCCCGGCAGGACGTTCGCGCGGCTGACAAATTACTCGGACGGTCAGCCGGTGACGCGGGAGAAGTACGAAAAGTGCGGATGGGAGCGGAGTAAAATAAACATCCGAAACGGGAGGATATACAACTGCCCGTCGGCGGAGTTTGCGGATCTGTTCACGGGGTACTTCGGAGACGGCCCTTTTCTTACGGAGAAGGATTATCTGCTCGTGGACGAAAGACTGACGCGTGATGCGATAGAGCGTTTCCGCGGACCGACGCCGATGTGCGCGCACTGCGACATAAGCCGCCGGCGCGAGACTTTCCCGAACGCGCCGAGCGAAAGAAAACGGGAAGAATGGTCGGAGACCAAGACAAAACAGGACAAAGGAGGAAGGATAAATGGAAACAGTTAACAGCAAAACGGCGATGAGCGCCGTAACGTCGGAAGAGACGGGAGAATGGGAGACGGTATGGGCGTCGTCGCATGAATTCACCTCATCCGGGTCGTTCAACGTGGAGGCGCTTGACGTGGGTCGCGACACTCGCATCACAGCGACGGCGGAATTTTCGGTGTACATATATAACCCCGATCCGGGCAGCGAGGAGACGTTTACGCAAAACATATCCGTAAATGCGCAGACATTGCCCGCGCAGGCAGAGCTCGAGGGCGGTAAAGTGAGGTTTTACCGCAGCGGAAAGAACATCGGCGCCGAGTTCCTTCCGTATGAGGAAGAATATAAGGGGATGGTCATCATATCCACGCCCATAAAAGCCACGGTGACGAAAGTCGAGCAGTTCGTCGAATCCGCGCTGCCGCTCGAGTATGACGACAGGTATACGGGATTTGCGGAATACGGCGAAGATCCCAAATTCAATATGCAGACGCAGCGCATGAGATATACCTATCCCTGTCTGTCGATAGGCTCGGGCAGCCGCGCCGTATCTGCGTCGCTCATATACGACTCCGGGATGAAGAGCGGGACGAGAGCGCTGTGCGTCGGAATGCCGTCGGGCTGGAAAGCGGACGCGCACATGTTCCTCGTCAATGACAACGGGACATATAAGTACATAGACGGCGCGGGGTATACGCACAAGTTCGTGCCCTTCGAGAACGACTCTTCGCGGCTTTACGACGAGGACGGCATGGGGCTTATCCTCACGCCATCGACAAGTACGATAGAGGATTCGCGAGGGAACACGCTCAAATTCGTAAGCGGCAGACTGACGGAGCGCAAGCAGGGCTGTTCGAGCAAAGCGACCGTCAAATACGAATACGACTCCGGCGGCAAACTGACGAGGATATACGACAGCCGTAATACGGGCGCGACCGCACCCACGCATTACATAGAGTTCGAGTATACGGGCGGCACGCTGTCGGGCGTCAAAGCCGTGCATAACGGAGTCGTGGCAAAGCGCATAAACGTCACGTATCCGAGCGGCAAGATGCGCCTCACTCGCGGCAGCGCTGCGGACAAATACGTCGAAGTGACTTACGACGCATACGGCAAGGCGGAACTCATCGCGGATAACGAGACTATGGCGGCGGTAAAAGCAGAATATTCGGGTATGGATCGCATAGTGTACAGGCTCTCCGAAGGAACGATAGATACGGACGGCGCATTCACCGAGAAGAGGTATATAACGCATAACTTCTTCGGTACGTGCACGCTGAACGGAGTCACGACCGTGCGCGAGATGTTCCTCAAAAACGAAAAGGATATCACCGTCGCGTATGAGATGAACAGGCGCGGGCGCGTAATAGGCGCATAC
>USNB01000117.1 GCA_900555875.1 uncultured Eubacteriales bacterium | reverse complement strand
GATACTCGGAGTTTTGGGAACGGGCGTGCTCGGTGCGGTGATAGTGCGTCTTACGGACGGGACGCGGGCGCATAAAGCTGTGAGGACGGCGTGTATATACGCGTTTGTGCTTGCTCTGATATTTCCCGTACCGATGCTTATAAACGGAGAATGGAGCGCGTTATCGTGCGATTTCGGTGAGACCGAATACGATGACGGGATAGCGGACGTTACGGATGAAGCGTATTTTGCGCTCGTTGCCGAAGCGGTCGACGCGGAACTCGATACCTGCGGTTACGATACCGACAGCGAAGTGACGGGCACCGTGTATTCCGATTCGGCGGCGGTCAGCCGGGTGGACGTTACGCTTTACGGCGAATTCGCGGACAGTTCATCTGAGATCGTCCGCATAAAAGAGATCGTTTCTGAATATCTTGAAACGGATATTTCCATCGTGTATGTCTATGTCAAAGATCGGAGATAAATTGTCTGCTTTTTTCGGCAGACTCAAAAAAATAAAGCACATAGAGATCGTCATAGCCGCGGTCGCTATCGGCATTATTCTGCTTGTTTATTTCGGAACTTCCTGTAATTCGTCCGAAAACGCAGGCATAAACGATACGGACGGAGAGTATGATTATTGTACGGAGGTCGTCGAAGAGCTTGAAAGCAAGCTTTCGGGATCCGAAGGCGTGGGTGAAGCTTCCGTTCTGATATATTGGAAGGAGACTTCCAACGGCGAAGAGCGGACGTTCGTTCCTGAAGGAGTGATAATAATCTGCGACGGAGGCAACGATATAGCGGTCAAGATGAGGCTTATCTCGTCCGTAGCCGCTTATCTCGGGATAAGCGAGAACAAAATCAACGTGCTCGCAAAAAGTGACTGACAATTTTCGGGGGTATCATTTATGACCAGCAAGAAAAAGAAGATCATCATCCTGACGGGCATGGTAGCCCTTCTGGTATTGACGGGCGTTCTCAATATCGTCCTCAACCTTACTGCGGACGGCGACGCGCTCAACGTCAGCGGTACGGACGTATACACCGATTTCTTTACGTCTTACCGCGATTACCGCGACGAATCCCGCGAGCAGACGCTCATGTATTATGACGAACTGATCGCGTCGGAGACCGCGTCCGAAGAAGCAAAGGCGGAAGCCGAGGCAGCGCAGCTCCGGCTCATGGAAGACATGGAGACCGAGCTTACTCTCGAGGGACTTATCCGCGCGCTCGGTTTCGAGGACGCTATAGTGACGAGCACGACGGAAAACATCAACGTTATCGTCAAATGTGCGGAGCTGACGGGCACGCAGGCGGCTCAGATAAAAGAGATCGTGGTTTCCGAAACGGGACTGAGCGCGTTGAATTTGAGAATTATTCCTACCGAATGACGTGAAAAAGATTGAAAATTACCTGTCGCTGTGGTATACTCTTTTAGACGGAGCAATACATGCGGCGGCAGGGCTATCCCGGATCCGTGCATGGATATGTGCGGATCTTTGTTTTTGTCCGCGTTCCGTATACGATCGAAAAAACGGAGAGTAATATGGGCAGAGCAGCCGCGCGCGAATCGCTTTTCAAATTGATATACGAATATGCCGTGAGGGAAGAAAAGGACGAATTCACACTTTCTCTCTTATGTAACGGTATGAACGAGGACGATACCGGGTATCTCATGTCGTCATATGAGGGGATACTGTCGCATAAGGACGAGATATATGACGTTATCAGAAAACACAGTCAGGGATTTTCGTTGGACCGGATATATAAAGTGGATCTTGCCATTCTTATGGTCGCGGTTTACGAAATATATTACAGGGACGACATACCGTACTCGGTGAGCGCAAACGAAGCTACCGAGCTTGCCGGAAAATATTCTACGGACAAGAGCTATTCTTTTGTAAACGGGTTGCTTGCGTCCGTGATAAAGGAGAAAAAAGATAATGGCTGAGATCATTGACGGAAAGGCGATATCGGCGGCGATAAAAGAAGATCTTGCCGCCCGCGCAAAAATGTATGAGGATAAATACGGCAGAAAGATCGGACTTGCCGTCGTAAAGGTAGGAAACGATCCCGCAAGCGAAGTATACGTCCGCAATAAGATAATAGCGTGCGGAAAGACGGGTGTGCGTTCTTTTTCGTATGAACTTCCCGAATCGGAGACGGAGGAAGATCTTCTTTCGCTGATCGATAAGCTCAATGCTGATCCCGAAGTGGACGGCATACTCGTTCAGCTTCCTTTGCCGGGACATCTCAACGAGAAAAAAGTACTTGCGCGCATACTTCCGGAAAAGGATGCCGACGGTTTTCACGTCGTGAATGCAGGCGGTCTGATGCTCGGACTTCCTTGCACCAAGCCGTGTACTCCTGCCGGCATAATAGAGCTGATCAAGTCTACGGGCATGGACATATCGGGCAAGAATGCCGTCGTTATCGGCAGAAGCAACATTGTCGGAAAACCGTGCGCCATGCTTCTTCTTTCCGAAAACGCCACGGTCACGATCTGTCATTCCCGCACGACCGATCTTAAGTCGCATACGCTTTCCGCCGATATACTCGTTGCCGCCGTCGGAATAAAGGAATTCGTGACAGGCGACATGATAAAGCCCGGAGCGGTGGTCATAGACGTCGGTATGAACAGGAAAGACGGTAAGCTGTACGGCGACGTCAATTTCCGGGAAGCGGAGAAAAAGGCGGCTTACATCACTCCCGTTCCCGGCGGTGTAGGACCTATGACGATAGCAATGCTGCTCAAGAATACTGTGGATTCCGCATTCAGATGCAGAGAAAACTGACCGTATCTCAACTCAACGCCTATATATCCGGTGTTTTTGAGGATGAATTCGTGCTGCATGACGTCGTTGTCAGGGGCGAGGTATTCGAGGCGAGAGCAGTCGGCGCACGCACGTTTTTTACGCTTAAAGAAGGCGGCTGTACGCTTAACTGCGTGACGTTCGCACATATGCGTGCGGATGTGGGGGCGGATGTTGAGGCGCGCGGAACGGTCACGTTTTACGCGAAGACCGGGAGAGTTTCATTCGTGGCGGACGATATCGCCGTAGCGGGTGAAGGAGCGCTTCTCGCGGAACTGAAAAAACTCAGGGAAAAGCTTCGTTCGGAAGGTCTGTTCGAGAACAGACCGCCTCTTCCCGCGGTAGTGCGTAAGGCTGTCGTCATAACGAGCGAATACGGAGCCGTCATGCATGACATATTATCCGTATGCAGGAATGCCTATCCGCGTATAGACCTCTGCTTTTGCGATGTCAGGGTGCAGGGCGCCGACAGCGCGGAGATTATATCGCGCGCGATATCGGACGTAAATCTTTTCTGCGCGGATGCGGACGTGATCGTTATAGCGAGAGGCGGCGGTTCGGCGTCCGATCTGCAGGCATACAATACGGAGACGGTCGCTCGTGCGGTGGCTGCGAGCAGGCTCCCGGTGATAAGCGCGGTAGGACACGAAACGGATTACACTTTATGCGATCTGTGCGCCTCTGTCAGAGCCGGGACTCCGTCCATAGCCGCAAGCATGATGATCGCTCCCGCCGCAGAAGCGGCTGCCCGCGTGCTGAATGCCGCGCAATCCGTCGCCCGCGCGGCACAGAGGATATACGATAATAAAAAACAGCGCGTGCTGTATGATTCTCTTAGGGTGATATCTCTTTGCGAACGTATATCTGACAGGCACGTTGCGCGTATCTCGTCGCTGCTGTCTAAGATAAGTGCTCTTGCCGAGAACAAGGCGAACAGGGCGAGCGAGCGCCTCGCCGGGGCGTGTGCGGCGCTCGAACGGCTGAGCCCGCTCAAGGTGTTGTCGCAGGGATACGCAAAAGTTATTCGTAACGGTTCGGAACAGCCCGGGATCGAAGGGCTGAAACCGGGAGATGAAATAACGGTACTCATGAGAGACGGAAAATTCGATGCCGCGGTGACCGGCATCACGGAGGCAAAAAATGCGGACAGATCCCGACAGACCGGACGACGGTCTTGACTGTAAAATAAACGAGCTTGAGCGTATAATAGCCGAGCTGGAAAACGAAGGAACGTCGCTTGAACGCGGTATAGAGCTTTTTGAAAAAGGCGTCGCGCTCACGCGTGAGTGCCTCGGAGAACTCGGCAAAAGCAAGGGCAGGATAACCGAACTCAAACGCCGTATGGACGAACTGACCGAAGTGCCGTACGACCCTGACGATGAATGATGACAAATGATATAAAGGAAAAATACGAAACTCTCAAAAGCATGTGCGAAAGTACGCTGGAAACGGTAGTGCCGTCCGGCATACCCGTTAAGCTCGCTTCGGCAATGAGATACGCTTTGCTCGGCGGG
>USNB01000116.1 GCA_900555875.1 uncultured Eubacteriales bacterium | reverse complement strand
AGGGCTTGGCGATATTGATGGACGAATAATCGATACAGATCGTCTTTCCCGCTCCTTCGTCCGAGGCGCCGTAGGCGTCTCCTTCCGAAAAAATCCTGTCCAGTACCTGACGGGTCAAAGAAGTCTTATCGACTTTGAAATTGAGATATCCGTTTACCGCGGAAACTTCGGAAATTACTTCGTCTATCGGAAAATTCTCTTTGAGCGTTTCCGCAATGGCAACGGGGCTTTTGCGGAGTATTTTCGCAAGTTTGAAACAGGGAAGAGCGTAGTCTCCCATGTCCGACGTGGGAGGAAGCGCGATGAGTCCGTAAATCTCCTCGACGCTCATGCCCTCTATTTTCAGTTTCTCCGAAATGTATCTTTTATAATCCATGTCCTTCTTTTCCTTCTCCGTCTCCACCTTGAATTCCTTGTACAGTGCGTTGTAAGTATCGCGCGCAGCAAGAACTTCTTCGCCGTTCGCCTCGCGCTCCGCGCTGGGAACGGGGAATCTGTCCTCGGGATTCACGGTCATGTGCGAGGACGCGATCTCGATTATCTCGTCGGGAACGCCGTCCTTTTTCATCTTGCTCTTAGCCAGATATTCGGCATTTCCGCCGAGCAGTATATCGGTACCGCGGCCAGCCATGTTCGTAGCGATAGTAACGGCTCCGAACCTGCCTGCCTGCGCGACGATGTCCGCTTCCTTTTCGTGGTTCTTCGCGTTGAGCACGTTATGCGGTATCTTCTTCTTGCGCAGGAGCTTGCTGAGCTCTTCGCTCTTGGCGACGCTCGTAGTACCCACGAGCACGGGCTGACCTCTCGTCCAGCACTCCTCTATCTCCGCGACTATGGCGCGCAGTTTCGCATCGACCGAGGCAAACACCTTATCCGTCTCATCCACTCTGCGGCTGGGAACGTTGGGCGGGATAACGACGACGTCGAGACCGTATATGCCCTTGAACTCCGTCTCCTCCGTCTTTGCCGTACCCGTCATGCCCGACAGCTTGGTGTACATACGGAAATAGTTCTGGAAAGTGATCGTGGCGAGCGTCATGTTCTCGCCCTGGATCTTGACGTTCTCCTTCGCCTCGATAGCCTGGTGCAGACCGTCGCTGTAACGGCGGCCGGGCATCAGACGGCCAGTGAATTCGTCGACGATTATGATCTCGCCGTCCTTGACGATATAGTCGCGGTCGCGCTCCATGATGTAGTTTGCGCGCAGCGCGTTATTTATATAGTGGTTGAGCTCGCTGTTCTCCGCATCCGCAAGGTTGTCTATACCGAAATCGTTCTCCGCTCGTATGATACCGTTGACGGTGAGCGACACTGCGCGCTTTTTCTTATCCACCTCGTAGTCGCCGTCAGGCTCTTCGTTGGGATCGAGCGGCTTGCCTTCGTCATCGACGTTGGTGGATGCGCGAAGACGGCGCACGAAACGCTGACAGGACTGATAGAGCGAGCTGGAATCCTTGCCCTTGCCGCTTATGATAAGGGGCGTTCTCGCTTCGTCGATGAGGATGGAGTCCACCTCGTCGACGATACAGAAATTATGCCCGCGCTGCATCTTCTGATTCTCGTACACGACCATGTTGTCGCGCAGATAGTCGAAACCGAACTCGTTGTTCGTTCCGTAAGTGATGTCGCACGCATACGCCTTCTTTTTCTCGTCCCTGCTCTGGTTGGGATATATGACGCCCACCGTCATACCGAGGAAACGAGGTATCTTACCCATCCATTCGGCGTCTCGGCGAGCGAGGTAATCGTTTACGGTAACGATGTGAACGCCCTTGCCCGAAAGCGCGTTGAGATATGCCGGAAGAGTCTCGGTAAGCGTCTTACCTTCACCCGTCTTCATCTCGGCGATACGTCCCTGATGAAGGACTATGCCGCCCATAAGCTGTACGTCGTAATGACGCAGCCCGGTCACGCGTTTGGACGCCTCTCTGACGACGGCGAACGCGTCGCAGAGGATATCGTCGAGCGTCGCGCCGTTATGCAGACGCGTTCTGAATTCGTTCGTCATCCCGCGAAGTTCGTCGTCGGACATCGCAGCGTAGTGAGCTTCGAGCGCGTTTATCTTGTCCACGCTCTTTCTCAGCTTTTTGATGTGTCGGCGGTTATCTCCGCCGAGTATCCATTTTATAAGTCCCATGTCTTCTCCCACGCCGTGCCGCAAAGCACGGCTCTATATTGTCTCTTTATTCTGTCCGGGAATATTGCCCGAGAAATTTTATCGAGGACGCATGACGGGAAAGCTCTTCGAGCACCGTCGCCGGCGATCTCTCTCCGCATTCGAAATCGACGAAGAACACATATCGCCCGAGTTCTGATCTGTGCGGGCGCGATTCGATCTTGGTCATATTCAGTCCGTACCGTCCGAACAGCGACAGCGCTTCGGTGAGCGCGCCCGGCCTGTTCGGCGTTTCGAATATAACGCTGCATTTGTCCCCGCCCGCTCCCGGCTCGCGCGAAAGGAGCACGAAGCGCGTGGAATTGTTTTTGACGTCTTCCACCTCGTTCTCGATGATCTCCTGTCCGTCGGAAGGAAAACGCGCTATAGCGGCCTTGGTAGGATCCGTCGCGAGAGCAAGCGCTTCGGCCGTGCTCGATACCGCGATCGTTTCCGTATCGGGAAATTCCGAACGGAGATATCCGTCGCACTGGGCGAGCGCCTGCGGATGCGAATATATTGTTTTTATCCCGCTCTTTACCGCGCCTTTTACGCTTATCAGGTGCTGAGGAACGTGCAGGACCGTCTCGCGAAGGATATATATCGGCAAAGCCCTGAGCGCGTCCAGCGTATCGGTGACGCTGCCCCCGCACGAGTTTTCTATGGGAGCGACGGCAAGATCGCATTCTCCAGACAGCGCAGCGTCTATTGACGCATGTATCGTATGGTATCCCACGAGCTCGTCACCGTCGGACGCGAACTTTACCGCAGCCGCATACGTGTGAGTGTATTTATCCCCGAGATACGCTATCCTGTTTGTCTTCATTCACATACTCCGTAAATTTACCGAGCAATTCGTCCGGCGTCGCTTTGCCTATGCGCTGCAGCGCGCGGAACGCCGCACGTGCGCGCTCGGGACCGCTTATGTGCGAAGTCCCGGTATTGCCCGTCTCCGCGCAATCGATGAGCGCCCCGTCAAAAACCACGCGCGCGTCGGCGGTATACGGCTCCGCCGTAAACGATATGACCGTGACGGAAGCCCGCCTGTACGCCTTTGCCATGGCAAGGAAGGGAGAGATATCCACGCTGTCGTTATCCGTCACGACGACCGCATGCTCGTTGCGCTCGAGCGTGCGGCGGATCATCTCGCGCATGAAAGCGCATTTTTCCGCGCTGTCGCCGAGCATCGTGGTGTCCGGATCGTACGCCATGCCGAGTCGCTCTTTCGCGTCGGCGGCGAATATTCCGTAAACCACGCCGTCAAAACCCGCGCGCAACCCCTTGAACACGGCGAACGCCGACTTTGCGAAATATCCCGCATTGTCCCCGTTCCTGCCCGATACCACAAGGCTTTCGCCCATGCCGAGCCCTATCACCCTGTCTATGACGGCGACCATCGAATGATTCCCGAGGATGTCTATCTTACGCGAAGGAACGTCAGCCGCCAGATCCGAATATTCCGGTCTCGCCGCAGAACGCACCTTGGAATCGCCGTCCACATACATGACGTTCTTAAGCACGCGCAGTTTGTTATAAAACAACACCGCGACGGCGCCCGTTATCCTGTCGCCTTCCCGCATGTCGCAGGCTTTTACCCGTGACGCGGGAACGTATATATCCGCGTCGGACAGATCCGCGAACGGATCGCGCAGCAACGTGCCGTCTCCTTCCGGAAAGGCACGGAAATACCCGGACACCATGTTATATGTCCGGTGTTTGCCGCGAAGCCCGGTCTCGAGAACGGAGCGCTCCTCGGAGGTATAGTCATATATGCTGTGCTTCTCCCTCGTTATGCCGAGTTCGAGTTCGCGCCGCCTGACCGCTTCGTCCAGCTGCTCCTTGTTCAACCGCGTGGGTGAACTTACGCCTATCGACTTCGCATATGCCCGCTCTGCCCGTATGTTGGCTCCGGGACCGCTTTTATCCGTCTTTATTTTAGGCACAAACGGATTATACCACAATGCGAGCCGCGATGTCAATGTGTTTCGCGCACTTATGCGCAAGAATTGCAACGAAAAGGCTCATATGCATGAAGAACGTGCCGCGGCAACGCCCTCGGGGCCTTGCCGTCAGGTCTGCTGACCGATATCCAGCAGTATAGTCACCGGGCCGTCGCAGACCTGGTCTATGCGCATGTCCGCGCCGAACACGCCGCGGCGCACGGTCACGCCCTCG
>USNB01000115.1 GCA_900555875.1 uncultured Eubacteriales bacterium | reverse complement strand
GGGGTTTCCCCCGCAAAAATTCCTCAAAAATCGGGACGGGACCTGTCCTTGCGCACGCGCAAGGACAGAGCGTAAGCGCAAGGAAAAATGTTTGCCAAAAGGCTCGGTATCTGTTATAATACAGCCATGGACAGTGAAAAAGCGGCGCAGATGAATCCGCTGACGCTGGCGTTCGTGGGCGACGGGGTATACAATCTGTACGTGCGGACGTACGCGCTGGAGCATATGGACGTAAAGGCGAGCAGGATGAATGCTTTCTGTAAGGAATACGTCAGGGCGACGGCGCAGGCGAAGGCATACAGGGCGATAGAACCTGAGCTTACGGAAGCCGAGCTTGCGGTGGCGAAACGGGCGAGGAACGCTCATCCGCGCAACAAGGCGAAAAACGCGTCGGGAGCGGACTACATGCATGCGACGGCGCTGGAAGCGGTGATAGGCTATCTGTATGCCGGAGGGCAGACGGAGCGTCTGGGATATATACAGCGCAGAGCGATGGAGGAGAGCGTATGAGCAGAGCGGACGACGTGCTCGTTAATAACTTGAAAGAGATACTTTCGTGCGGCGTGAGCGACGAGGCTTACGACGTGCGTCCCCGGTGGGCGGACGGCACTCCCGCGCACACCATAAAAAAATTCTGTCTCGTCAATCGCTACGATCTGCGCGAGGAATTCCCCATAATAACCGTGCGGCGCTCGTTTCTTAAAAGCGCGGTGGACGAACTCTTGTGGATCTGGCAGAAAAAGTCCAACAACATCAAAGATCTTCATTCTCACGTGTGGGACAGCTGGGCGGACTCCGACGGCTCGATAGGCAAAGCATACGGCTATCAGCTCGGAGTCAAACATAAATATAAAGAGGGCATGTTCGACCAGGTGGACAGAGTGCTGTACGACCTGAAGCACGACCCGCATTCCCGCAGGATACTTACGAACATCTACAATCATCACGACCTGTACGAGATGCGGTTGTACCCATGCGCGTATTCGATGACGTTCAACGTGTCCGGCAACGTGCTTTGCGGAGTGCTCAATCAGCGTTCGCAGGACATGATAACGGCAAATAACTGGAACGTCGTTCAGTACGCGGTGCTGCTGCATATGCTGGCGCAGGTGAGCGGACTTGTCGCGGGAGAGCTGGTGCATGTCATAGCGGACGCGCACATCTACGATCGTCACATCCCCATCGCCGAGGCGCTGATCGCAGCCGAGCGCCATCCCGCGCCCGAGTTCGAGCTGGATAAGAGCGTGACGGATTTTTACGATTTTACGCCGGACAGCGTGAAGCTGAAGGGCTATGAGTGGAGCGAACTGCCCGAGGGCATGAAGATAGAAGTGGCGGTATGATGCGTCCGTACGGGCACAAAGCGACTAAACAAATCAAGACGTTTTAACAAAATTCGCAGCGCGGCGTCAGCCGAACAAAATCATATGATTTTATTCGGCGGTCAAGCGCCGCACAAGGATAAGAAGGATGAAAGCCATATTGCATTGCGACAGAAAATGGGGGATAGGCAAGGACAACGATCTTATGTTCCGTCTGCCCGAAGACATGAAATTTTTCCGCACGACGACGGCGGGCAAAGTGGTCGTCATGGGATCGAACACGCTGCTTTCTCTTCCGGGAGGCAGACCGCTCAAGAACCGCACGAACATCGTGCTTTGGCCGGGCGGAGACCGCGCCCGCGCGGAAGAATACGGCTATACGATCGCGGATACGTTAGATGACTTCAGGCGCGAGATAAAGAAATACCCGTCCGACGACGTATATGTCATCGGAGGCGCGATGCTTTACCGCACCATGCTGCCTTACTGCTCGGAGGTGCTCGTTACGAAAGTGGACGCCGACGGCTGCGCGGATACGTATTTCCCCGACCTCGACGCCGAACCCGGCTGGTCGCTTGCGGAGATGAGCGCGCCCATAACGGATAACGGCTATACGATAAGGTTCTGCACATACAGGAACGCGTCGCCGCTCGCGCTGTGAACAACGGAGGATAATATGAAGATATACGGGAGAAATGCCGTCGAAGAGGCGCTGAAAAGCGGAGCGACGGTGGACAGACTGCTCGTCCGTACGGGCGTGAAGGACGCCCACGCGAACAGGATAATAAACGAAGCGCGCGACCGCGGGGTGCGCGTCATATACCGCGACGCCGCGGCTCTCGACCGCGAGTGCCCCAAGGGCGCCAATCATCAGGGGTTCGTCGCCGAAGTGACCGATTTCAAGTACAGCGATCTCGACGACATCCTCGCTTATGCCGCCGGGACCGGCAGACCGCCCTTCATCCTTCTTCTCGACGGGGTGGAGGATCCTCACAATCTCGGCGCGATCATCCGCGTCGCCGAATGCGCGGGCGTACACGGTATCGTTATACCCAAACATCGGTCGGTGAGCGTTAACGACACCGTCGTCAAGGTCTCCAGCGGCGCGGCGCAGTACATGCGCGTGGCAAAAGTGACCAATATAAACGACGCAATAAAGTATCTTCAGGAAAACGGCGTGTGGGTGTTTGCCGCGGATATGGACGGCGAGAGCATCTATTCCGCAAATATCACCGGATCCGTCGCCTTCGTCATCGGCGGCGAAGGCTCGGGGGTTTCGCGCCTGACCCGCGAACTTTGCGACGGCATAGTCGCCATCCCCATGTTCGGCAATGTCAATTCGCTGAACGCGTCTGTGGCTGCGGGGATAGTGCTCTATGAAAAAGTAAGACGAGAAACGGCGCAAGGCACATAACGCTGCCGATACGCGCATATGCGGAGCGGTCACGTCGCCTCGCACGCGCCGCTTGTTCGGCGACGGAAGCGCGCTCCCGCCCGCGATCCGCTCTTCTGAAGCGGCATTCTCTGCCTTTCGCTGCGCTTTGCTTTTCTTCGTGACGGAGCGGGGGAATGCTCCGCATTGCCGACATTTTCGCTTTTTGGAACTGCCGATGCTGAAAATCGCTTGCAAAGCGAAAAAAGAAATGATATACTTTGAAAAAATATAAAACGGAGGGCGGAAAATATGCCGAACAACAGTGACGCACAGAGAACATACGGGACCATGTGTCGTATGCTCGACAACATCAATTGGAAATATAACAGGGATGATGCAAACCTTGTCATAACCACGGGAGCGGTCGGTAACGATCTGGCGATGCAGCTTCGCATCGTCGTGAGCGCCGATCGCAACGTTATGTATATCAAGTCTCCCATGCCTTTCACCGTTCCCGCTGCCAAGATGGGCGAAATGAGCTACGCGGTGAACATCGCCAATTATTCCATGCTTAACGGCTGCTTCGAGCTGGATATCTACGGCGGTTATCTCGGGTTCAAAGCGGTCGTGCCGTTTGCCGAGAGCATAATCAGCGAAGAGGTCTGCAAATATCTCGTCATGCTCGTCTGCACGATGGCGGATAAATTCAACGACAAGTTCAAGGATCTGATCGAAGACAAGATGTCGCTCGAGCAGTTCAGGTCGTTTACAAACGGCTGAGCAGATCGGAAGGATAAAGACATATCGTAAAAAAGTACCGGATCGGGCAGGACGCCCGGACCGGTACTTTGGTTTTTGCCGAATGTGCGCTCATGCGCGGGGATCGGTTCAGAGTTTTTTCATCACGGCTCCGTCGATGCGGGAGGGCTTGAGGAGGAACGCTATCAGCGTGGGTATGAAACACGTCAGCGTGCCGGCGAACGCGAATATCATGTCGCTCATGGTGTCGATGAGCGCGGTGCCTCTCGGGTCGCTGACTATGTATGTACCGTCGGCAAGCTCTTCTAAAAGCCCGTTCTGCCAGCGCTGATTGTTCATGCCGAACAGGGAATCGCCGGCAAATTCAAACAGCTCCCAAAGATAGCCGACCGAAAGAGAAACCGTAAGCGCGATCAGCGTCGCGATGATCACGCGGCGTTTGCCTTCCGCCTTGCCCGCGACGAGATCGCCGATACACAGTCCGACGAAATAGAACACGAATCCGCTGAGCGTATGTAACAGCTTATCCCATCCGGGCACGCTGCCGTAAAAACCATACGTGCTGCCGAGCGGGAGCGCTCCGCATATGAACAGGCAGAGAGCCGTGTCGAGATATACCGGCACGCGCAGCCGCCCGAATTTCTCCACGCCCCATATGAGCAGAAGCAGGGCGATCGCGATGATGGGCGAGAACAGACGGGTATCCGCCGCTCCGCCTTCCGCAACGTTTACCGTCGCGGTTATCGTCGCCGATATGCACAGGGCATATGCCAGTGCGCGCATGACGATGGATACCGGATGGCGTTTGCCGCTTTTTTCCCGTTCTTTGGAAAGGGTTTCGAGTTCCGCTTCATCTACCGTTCTGTTGTAATTATCGTTCAT
>USNB01000114.1 GCA_900555875.1 uncultured Eubacteriales bacterium | reverse complement strand
TCCGTCAGCAGCGGCGCTATGCGCCGTCCCATCACTGGGACGGCGCACTAAGAGCATGAAGCACGTCAGAGTAGTGCTATGCGCCGTCCCATCACCGGGACGGCGTACTAAGAGCGTGAAGTCCGTCAGCAGCGGCGCTATGCGCCGTCCCATCACTGGGACGGCGCACTAAGAGCGTGAAGTCCGTCAGCAGCGGCGCTATGCGCCGTCCCAACGGTTATGCGCCGTTTCTGATCGAAACGGCGCATAATATTACCTATTCTTAAGGACGCGTCGCACGACGAACACTATCCATACCGCAAGACCTGCGAGACAGAGCGCTTCGATGCCGACTATGATCCATACCCATCCGTAATGAAGTTCGACGGAGCACACCGTAATATCCACGGGTTCCCCGCCCGCTTCGAGACGGGCAGCCTCGGTGGAGACATAGGTATAGAGGATATTCTTGCAGGCAAGGCGCGCGTAGTGATAATACGTGTCGCTGGTGCTGTCCGCATGGTTGAGATCGACGCGATGCAGCCAGAGATCGTTACCCGCTTTAAGTCCGAGGTTGACGGGCATATACGAACCCACCCAGTCGGTTATGGCGGAACCTTCGAAGCCCCATTCGCCGCGGAGGATATCCGTCATCAGCGCACGGCTGCCCGCCGCCCAGACCGCGCCGAGACGGTTCATGCTCGTCATGAGCGCATTGCCTTCGCCCGTTTTGAGAGCTATCTCGAAAGGTTTAAGATATATCTCGCGCAGAGACTGCTCGGTGAGCCACACGAACAGACCTTCGCGATGAGACTCGTTCTCGTTCGCCGCAAAATGCTTCAGGTAGCAATACATGCCCTGATCTTTAGCGCCTTTTATCGTCTGACCCGCCATGATACCGCTGAGGATGGGATCCTCGCTGTAATACTCATAGTTGCGGCCGCCGAAAGGCGAACGGTGAAGGTTGGCAGAGGGCGCGTACCATCCCCATACGCCGGCGTTCCTCGCCTCTTCTCCTACCTTGGAACCGAAATCATAGGAGAGCTGTTTGTTCCACGTCTGCGCCAGGAGCGTTTCGTTGGGATATGCGACGAAGTTGCAGTGTTTGTCGCCCGCTTCGCGCGTATTGAGTCCGGTAGGTCCGTCAAAGTCTATGACCATGGGCTTGCCTACGCTGTGGACTTCGGCAGTCTTGAACGCGCCGTCAGTGATCAGCTCGGTCATCTCCGCACGGGTCATCTGGTCGAGCAGATCTTCCCACTTCGGGTCGTCATAATCCAGCCCTATCATATCCTGCACGGTGAGCGATCCGCCCTTGCCCTGAGTGTGCGTGGGGATGTTCTCCTCTTCGGTGTCGCCGTTATCTTTGGAGATATTTATGGCTTCGGGATCCGCGGCACGAGCTTCCTTCTTCTCGGGGAAAGTGGCGTCGAAATCGGAGCGGCTCATGAATTCGGGTGCGACCGTCTCTTCCGAACCGTCGATGGGCACGCTGTTCTCGTCGATATCCTCGCCGGTAAAGCGGTTTACTATCTCTTCGCCGTCGGGATTGGTGCGGTCGTGCTTGTAATCGTGCGGCTTCGTTCCGCCGAGCGTGTAAACGAGTTCTTCAGAATAATCGTTATCTTCATCCGTCACTACCGGACCGAGTTCGTGAGCGTTTCTCATCAGCATCACCGAATAATCGCCGGGATCCAGCTCATAGCCCTTGTGTTCGTTTCCGTTAGCGTCGTAAGCGTCGTAAGACGCCATATCCTGCACGTAAAGTTCGAGCGTCACTTCGTCCGTACCGCCCGGAGCTATGACGTCCGTCTTGGCAAAGTCGCCGAGGACGACGTGGGACTTCTCCACCGGCTTCTCCACTTCGGAGCCGTTCGCCGTCTCGTCGCCGTAAGGTGCGGACCAATACAGTTCGACGACGTCCTTGCCCGAATATTCCGTTCCGACGTTTTTGACTTCCACGGTGATCTCTATCTTGCCGTCGACGTCAAGCGCACCCGGAGCCATGGATACGCTCTTGACGCGCCACTCGAAATCGGTATACGACAGACCGTAGCCGAAAGGATATACGACGTTTTCGGCGTACCACTCGTCGCCTTCCGCACCCTTGTCGGCGTAAGCGGTCTCGTAATAGCGATAGCCGACGTAGATACTGTCGGTGTAATCGACATACCACGAATAGTAGTTATAGTTGCCGCCCGCCTGATCGGAATAGGACAGCACGCCCGTATCGGAGGACGTCGGATAGGAAGGCGAAAGCGTGAAATCTGCCGCGAACGTATCCGCCGTTCTTCCGGAAGGAGTGATCTCCCCGGACAGCACGTCTATGACCGAACGCACGCCGGTAAGACCCGTCGTACCCACAAGGATACAGGAATCGATGCCGTATTCGGGATCGTTCAGGAAGCCGAGCTCCATGGCGTTGCAGGTGTTGAGCACGACGATCACATTGTCGCACGCACGGCTCGCCGCCTTTATCATCTCCTCTTCCTCGCTCGAAAGCTCGAGATAATGACGGGTATCATCCGTTATCTCTTCGTCGCTTCCGCTGACCTGCGGCTGCTTGGTCTGCACGGTGCGCAGGTCGTTGCCTTCGCCGCCGACGCGGCCGAGCACGACTATCGCGTTATCCGAAAATTCGCTTGCGTTATTTATGACCTCGTCGGTATAGAACTCCGCGCCCGGCTCGTGAAGTCTGAACTTCTTGTTGTTGCCGATATCTATATCGCCGCGCTTCTCGTCCCACTCGCTGCCGTAGGCGTACGCCTTCTGCGCGAAGAAATTCGTGTACATATCCTTGAGCTCGGTATTGTACTGTATACCTGCCTCGTACAGCGTTTCATACAGTTTCATCTTCGTGAGCTGCGTGTTGGAGAATCCCGAACCGTAACCGCCGGCTATCCAGTCGATGGACGCCCAGCCGAACACGTTTATCTTACTGCCGGACTCCAGATCGATGGGGAGCGATTTTTTGCCCGTCTCTTCCACGGTGTCGTTCTTAAGAAGGACTATACCCTCGCCGACTATCTCCTCGCCGAGCGCCCTGCCTTCTTCGATTATCTCGTCCGTTCTTTCGTTCTCCACAAAGCCGTAGCCGTGCATGACGATACTTATCAGTTCAGACCACGACGCCGCCGCGGCTATAAGCGCTATCATGACGGCAAGCAATACCACCATAAAAGGTATGTTGATCGCCAGATACGCCTTATTAGACATCTTCTTTTTCATCTTTACCTCTCCATACGTCATTTTCCGCCTTCGGCGCGTCTGCCGCCGGCGTCATACACGGAGTATAACTCCGACGAAACGCGAGCGCAATACATATCTTCCAAATTGTACGATATTTACTTATTTTGCACACGTATCTGTCATACGGACAAGATCCCGACGTCTTTTTCGCGGAACGGTGACGGGCGCTGCGATACCGAGACATAAAATGCGGGAGCGACGGAGGTGCTGACTCCGTCGCTCCCTATTCCCTTTATTCCCACGGCATATTTGCAGCCTGTGAGGCAAATCCTGCGTCCGCTTAACGCGGACGATCGCGCGTCCTGCGACGCGCCGTATCAGCCGACGAACTCCTTGTAAAGCGCGGCTATCGATCTGTCGTAATCTTCGTTTTCCACCGCGATGATTATATTCATCTCGCTGGAACCCTGGTCTATCATGCGTATATTGACGTCAGCCCTGTACAAGCTGCCGCAGACGCGTGACGCCGTTCCCTTGGTGCTCATCATGCCGTGTCCGACCACCGCTATGAGAGAAAGTCCCTTGTGCACCTCTATCGTATTGGGATGACATCTGTCGCGTATCTGCATGACCGTTTCCTCGAGCACTTCGTCCGTCAGCCCTGCGGGATCGATGATGAGAGTCACCGTATCTATACCGGTAGGCATGTGTTCAAGGCGTATATTATGTTCGCAGAGCACGTCGAGCAGAGTGCGGCAGAATCCTATCTCGGAGTTCATCATCTCCTTCTGGATGGATATGCCGACGAAGTCCTTCTTGCCCGCGATGCCCGTGATGACGTGACGGCTGCGCTTATATCTGCCGCGCTCGAGATCCTCGTAGCACACTATCATCGTGCCCTTTGCGGACGGATTGAACGTATTGCGTATGTTTATGGGGATGCCCGCTTTATTGACCGGGAACACTGCCTCCGGATGGAGCACGCTCGCGCCCATATAGGAAAGCTCGCGCAGTTCGCTGTATGTGAGCATCTCTATTATGCGCGGATCTTTGACCTTACGGGGATCGCACACCATGAATCCGTCTACGTCCGTCCAGTTCTCGTACACCGAAGCGCCCACCGCCTTGGCGACGATAGCGCCCGACACGTCGGAACCGCCCCGCGAAAACGTCTTTATCC
>USNB01000113.1 GCA_900555875.1 uncultured Eubacteriales bacterium | reverse complement strand
TTCCCGACTGCTTTAAGAAGGAGTGCCCTATGTAGTCCTCGGCGTTCTCATCGAGATATACGTACTTATTGAGATCGGTATCCCAGAAACCGTGCTCGGATATAACTTCCACCGTGGTGTTATCCGAGAATGTGAGCGTTATGACTTCGTAATGCCCCGTAAGTTCGCTGTCCACGAACACTATGGGCGCGGAGCTATAACCGCTAATAAAAAGTAACAAATATATTTGCCCGTTTTTTCATATGATCCTCCTTTACAGTACTTTTATCCTACTTTATGCCATATGAGCGGATACATTTCTTTTATGTATATCTCAAAGATCACTCCGTCTATGGATAAATCATAAGGAAAAATGACGAGACCATGCAGACTCCCCGGGGTGCGTCTACTCTTCAGCGCGATGCAGTCGCCGTATCTGCCAAGGTACCACAGCCTCACATTATCGCTCTCGGCGCCGACGTTATCCGCTACCGCCCGCGCCGTGCACGCCGCTTCGATCACGAGTTCCAGCTCTTCGGACATCGAATCGGGACTCAAGGGATCCGCAGTGAAGCCATTGGGATATTCGTTGAGATCCTCGTCGGGATCGTAGTAATACGCTATACTCAAGAGATCGTCGCGATCGATGAGCGCGCGCTCGTATGCCTCGTCCAAAGTCAGTATCTCCCCGTTCATCCATTCATCGCCGAATTCGACCTGCTCTTCAGGCACATCCACCTCCGGCGGCTCCGTCGATCCGCCTTCGGGCGGGTCGTTTGAAGCCGCGCCTTCCCCGCATGCCGTAAAACAGCACACGCATAACGCAAGGCATAATGCGGCAAGAAGCACCGTTATGAATATCCTTATCTTTTCGCTCATAAATTTTCCTCCTTTTAAAAGGAATAACATATTTCTGTCTTGTCGTCAATATACATATCTAAAACTTGGAACACTGCAACATTTTCTTATCTCCCGACACAACCCTTTATAGCTATTATTAAATCGGCGCGTGTGAACGCTCTGCTTACCGTTCACCGCGCCATACTTCTATGACATCGTATCCGACGTATTCGAATTCCTCCCCGGCGATCTCCTCGATACGATAAGGAACACGGACGTTAAATTATAAAATTATACCGACCTGATAAGTCTATAGAGGCTTAACGATGACAGTCTCACTCCGCTCACCCTGTCCGTCGGTCACGTCCTCGGCGATTTGCGACGACCTCCCCGTGCAACCCGGGAGGGCAAGATTACGGCCGATAATTATAAGAATATAATGCTCTTTAGGGTGGCGGGCGGATCTCTAAATTTCGAGCCGTGGGCTCGTCCTTACTCGGGCGGGCGGGACTTTTTTCTCCGCGCCAAAAGCGCGCCCTCTTTTTTCGTTACCGCGGACGGCACGCCGCTTCGAGTCCGAAGCGGCATAAATCCGTTCCATGAACTTAAAAGGGGTATACGCGCCTCGGACGGCGTATACCCCTTGACAAAGTCAAAGCTTTGGTATATAATTGAATGATTAAAGAAGGATAGAGGAAAACGCTAATGAAACTCAAAGGTGCACAGATAATCGTTAAATGCATCGAAGAGCAGGGCATCGATACGATATACGGCTATCCCGGCGGATCGGTGCTTGATATTTTCGACGCACTTTACGAGGAAAAGGACAGGCTCACACAGATTCTCACCTGTCACGAACAGGGCGCGAGCCATGCGGCGGACGGTTATGCGCGCGCAACCGGAAAGACGGGCGTTGTGATCGCCACGTCGGGACCGGGCGCGACGAACCTCGTGACCGGCATAGCAACGGCATACATGGACAGCGTTCCCCTCGTCGCGATCACCGGCAATGTCGGCAGATCCATGCTGGGCAGGGATTCGTTCCAGGAAGTGGACATCACGGGCATAACCATTCCCGTTACCAAACACAACTTCATGGTCAAAGACCCCGCCGAACTTGCAGACACGCTGCGCAAGGCGTTTTTCATCGCAAGCACGGGACGTCCCGGTCCCGTCCTCGTCGACGTTCCGAAAGACGTACAGCAGGCGATCGCGGACTACGAGCCCAAAGCGCCGCAGAAAAGCAAACCGTATTTCAACGACAATAAACATGTAGCCGCCGCGGTAGAGCTGATCAATTCGTCAGAACGCCCTATAATGTATATAGGCGGGGGCTGCGTCACGTCGGGAGCAAGCGACGCGCTCGTGGCGTTCAGCGAAAAACTGAATGCGCCCGTGACGTCTTCCATGATGGGACTCGGATGCTTCCCTTCTTCGCACGAGAACTACCTCGGCATGGTGGGCATGCACGGCATGAGCAACGTCGCCGAAGCGATGCAGAAAGCGGATCTGATCATAGCGATCGGATGCCGTTTCGACGACCGCGTAGCCGGCGACAGAAAGAGCTTCTGCCCCAATGCAAAAAAGATCCATATAGACATAGACCTTGCCGAGCTCGGCAAGAACGTTTCGCCCGACGTGGGCGTGATGGCGGACGCACGGCTCGCGCTCGAAGCGATGCTCCCCCGCATAGAGGGCGGCAAACGCAAAGAGTGGATAAGCGCATGCCGCGACCGCAGAGATCACGATTTTCTGCTCGGATCGGACGGCAAGCTCTGCCCCATACGCATCATCAAAGCTGCCGAGCGACTGGGAAATAAGGACAAGGTAGTCGCCACCGACGTCGGACAGCATCAGATGTGGGTCGCTCAGGCGTATGCCTTCGACAAGCCCCGCAAGTTCATATCCAGCTGCGGACTGGGCACGATGGGCTATGGCATGGGCGCCGCCATAGGCGCATGCATGGGCAGCGGCAGACAGACCGTTCTGTTCACGGGCGACGGTTCTTTCCACATGAATTTCAACGAACTCGTTACTGCGTCCAAACTCGGACTCGACATAACGGTATTCGTAATGGACAATCACACCCTGGGCATGGTCAGACAGTGGCAGACCTTGTTCTACGACAAGCATTACTCGTCTACGGACATCAACTACCCTACCGACTTCGTTAAACTCGCCGAGGCTCTCGGCGCGACCGGGTTCCGCCTGGATAAAAACGAGGATATCGAAAGCGTCGTAAAAAAAGCGTTCGCGACCAAAGGCGTGAAGGTCGTGGACTGCATCATAGACAAGGACGAATTCGTTCTGCCCATGATCCCGCCCGGAAAAAACTTTGACGCGATACTGACCGCAAAACCGGTCATCGACAAAGGAGGCAGGAAATGACAGAGAAAACCGAAAAGCATATCATAACCGCACTCGTAACGAACAGATCGGGCGTGCTCACGAGGATAAGCGGACTGTTCGCCCGCAGAGGATACAATATCGATTCGCTGTCGGTCTGCAACACCAACAATCCCGAAATGTCGCGCATGACGATAGTCGCGCTCGGCACAGACGACGAGATCAATCAGATAGTCCGCCAGCTCGACAAGCTGTGGGACTGCCATAAGATCCGCGTTCTGAAGCCCTCCGAATGCGTCAAACGCGAACTGCTGCTCATCAAGGTCAAAGTCCCCTCTTCCCGCCGCCCGGAAATAGAGAGCACTGCGAACATGATGAAAGTCAAGATCATCGACGTCGGCACATCGTCCGTCACTTGCGAAATGACGGGAGAGCCAAACAAGATAGATAAATTCATCGAACTGATGCAGCCGTTCGGTATACTCGAACTTGCACGCACGGGCATAACCGCCCTGTCGCGCGGCGAAGAGATACTCGACGATCTCTCGGACTATAACGAAGAGATAACCAAATAACATACGCGTCCTCCAAGCGACGCAACAGCGCACCCGCCTAAAAACCGCGGGTGCGCTTTTTATAACACAAAATCCGGATGATATATTTTATATAAGTAAGGCAATATTATTTACGAGCGCAGCGAGTCAGACACAGCCTTGCTTTTGCCCTTGCGCACCGCTTTTGTCCTTGCGCACCACCTCTTTCTTGCGCGCCGCTCTTATCCTTGCGCACGCGCAAGGGCGGTGCGCCGCGCTTAGGCGCAAACGCTATCGTCTTTTTGGTTATAAACCGCATTTCCGAGTCGGCGCAGGGTCACCTGGCGCCGACCGCTTCCGCTTCGCTCGCTTCGGAGAATGCGGTTTCTATCTCAAAAATACGATGCATTTGCTGCGAATTCTGTGAAACGACTCCGTTAGTTTCCTGCATAAAGCAGACGCGCACGTCGGTGACGTGACGCGAACTTTAATATAGCCTTCCCTTTTTGCCAAAGGGAAGGTGGCGAGCACTAAGCCTCTTTTTTTCCTTGCGCACCGCTATCGCTCGGCTCACGCCGTGCGCTTCGGACACGCGCAAACGCTATCGTCTTTTTGGCTATAAACCGCATTTCCGAGTCGGCGCAGGGTCACCTGG
>USNB01000112.1 GCA_900555875.1 uncultured Eubacteriales bacterium | reverse complement strand
TGCAAAACGGCGGGACGGCGCATGCCGTCCCACCGCGTAAATCACCGGCTGTTATGCGGTCGTACCGGAAGAAGACTCCTGCTCCTGCTCCGCCGCCTCCTGTTCTGCTTCCGCTTCCGCCTGAGCGGTGAAGGAAGCTTCGTAATCATCGAGATAACTTCCGAATCTGTTCTTGTAAACGGTGATCACGCTGCCGTTCGTCGTGCGATCGGGCTGCTTCGCACCCGTAAAGTAGCGGTTCGCCATCGTCGCGCTCCAGTTCTCGTAATAGTTATCCCTGTTGGTGCTGACGTCCTCCACGAAGGCATCGCCCGCGGTCGTGATCTCCGCAGCCGTCAGATAACTTTCGAACGACAGGCTCGTGCCCGCCTTGGGCGCTACGTTGAGGAACATGATGTGCCATCCGTAATCCGTGAGCACGGGAATGGATATGCTGCCGACGTTCACCTTTCCGGAAGGAGCGGAGAATGCCTCGTCGGTCTCATAATCGTCATTCGGATCGGAATTCTTGAACTCGTCGAGAGACATGCCGCGTCTGTATGCATTGTAGAGCGCGCGCGATTCGGTAGCGAATTCGATCATATACGTCTCCGACTGTCCGCCGAGCGCCTCGGGAGTAGCCGTAACGGCGTAACCCATTTCGTTGTCGAATATGCCTTCGTCCGTGTTATACGTGTAGATCAGCTCGTCGAACGCAAGCGCGGCTTCCTTCGCACTGCCCGAAGCGGATTCCATCGTGGACTTTATGTCCGCCCACGCCTGCTGTATCGTATAGGACCTCGACGTATCCTCTTCGCCGTCGACATGTTTGTAAACTTCGACTGTCATGCCGAGCTCTCTGCGGTACGCTTCCACTTCGGCGTCAGAGTGACCGGCGTTCTTATATGCTTCGAGAGCTGCCGTCTGATCGTCGGAGAACGGGATGAGTATGTGCTTGACCCAGAATATCTCCTCGTCCGCGAAATAGAGTATCGTCGTATCTCCCGTCGCTTCGGAGTAATATGTGCTTATATCCTCCGTATACGCCGCTTTCTGACGTGCAAGCTCTTCCGCAAACGCCTCGCGCGCGCTGCTTTCGGACGAAGTTATGTCCGAAACGAGATAATCGCGAAGACCGGTCGTCTTTATGGAATACTCCTGCGATTCGCCGTACATGAACCATATCACGTCGAACGTGGAAAGTATGGTATACAGTTTGTCCGTGCCTTCCGCCGTCTTTATCATGTCGCGCATGGTCGCGATCTCCGATTCGAACGTCTGACGTTCTTCGGCGGATATAGCACGTTCGTCTTCGATATTATTCTCGATAACGTCCACGAACTTGCGCAGTCCCGCGCGCTTGAGCGAATTTACGGAAGCATCCGGAGAATTCCCTATGCATCTGCCGGGATCCTGCGTTATGTTCCAGACCTTGTAATCTTCCATGGAATCGTCGGCAGGATCTTCCGTCGGAGGCGTAGGATAAGTGGTATCCGTGCTGTCCGAACCCTCGGTGATGTCGGGATAGCTGATCCCGAAATCGTCGGCGACTTCGGCGTAAAGCTGTTCGAGAGCGGTGTCGATCTGATCGTATACGGACTGTTCGACTTCGTTACGCTCGGGCACGCCCCACTCCACGTATCCGCCGGCTATGGCTATGTCCGCTTCCGCGTACGTAAGATAGGTCGTATAGAACTGCTTGATGAATTCGTCGAACACTTCGTCTACAGTATAGCCGCTGTCGTTGAACAGCGAATAACCGTTGTTGTCGAAATACTCGATGAGCGTATCCTTATAGAACGCCTCCGGTTCGGTCGTGCCGGTCGCCGTCTCATAAGCGAGCATAGGCTCTTCCCATGCCCACACGTCTTTATCGGTATTGAAATTGTCGCCGGTGCGCGTATATGATACGACGGGGAAATCCGCCATATGACCGGCTATCTGCGAGCTGTCCGAAACGGAGTCGCCGTTCACGGAAACATCGCCGTAAGCCGTCGTATCGTCGTCCACGCTCACCCATACCGCATAGTACGCCGTAGACGCGTTTACGGTGCGGCCGATAACGCCGTCGAAGCGATATTCCGTCGCGATATACTTGCGTCCGATCGGGTCGTTTTCTTCGTCGTAATCGGGGTTCTCGGCATAAACTATATAATGATTGTCGTTATTCTTACCGTCCGCTTCCTTGTATGCGGCTGAAACCGACGTGGTATTGTTAGACTTGGTATAGTCCGTGCTGCCGTCATCATTCTTGTTGAATACGACATACATGAATTCGTTGCTTTCATTCGTCAGAGGTACGTGTATGGGATCGCCGTTATGATCGCGCTTGACGACGGACACGACTTCGTCGGTCGTCTGTCCGTAGCCGTCGGAATCGGGATCGGTGTTCACCTCATACACCTTGTTGCCGTAAATATCCTCGTAATCCTCGATAACGGGGACTTCGTACTCATACGTGAAGGAAGATATCTCAAGTATGGGCTGCTCCATGTCGGAATCCTCGTTGTACTCGAAAATGGAGCACCCCGTGAGGAACGCCGCGATCATGACGACCGAAAGAGCGAGAGCTATTAACTTCTTTGTCTTTGTCATTTTCATTCTGTTCTTATTCCCGAACGCCGCGCCTGGAGAACCGGGCGGCATTTTACAAATGGTCTTTTCAATTATACAAAATGGAAGAGCAAAATGCAAGCGATTTACGCCGCGCTCGTGCCGTAATCGCACAAAAATTTTACGAGGCGGCTGCCGGTGGGAAAAGTAATGGACAGCTTGCCGTCCATTTTCATTGTCCCGCCCGCCTTCTCCGCCTTTTCGACGAGATCGTCGGGCACGTCCCTGACGAGCCTGAACACTACCGAGCTTCTCCCCCGCATGAGAGTCACCTCGTCCGCGCCCACGTCCGCCGCCTTGTTCTTGACGAGCGCGACGGTGAGCAGGTTCACTACCTCGTCGGGCGGCGCGCCGTATATGTCGCGCATGGTATTTATCATGCGGCGAAGCTCGTTCATACTGTCTATGCGCGAGATGTTGCCGTACTGTCTCACCCGCCATTCCTCGTCGGTGACGTACTTTTCGGGGATGTAGGCGTTATATTCGGTCCTTACCACCACCTCTTTGCGCTCCCTTATCTCGCCGCCCGAGCTTTCGGCAATGACCTCGCGCAACAGTTTCATGTATGTATCGTAGCCGACCGCCTCCATGTGCCCGTGCTGCTCGCGGCCGAGCACGTTTCCCGCTCCGCGCAGCTCGAGATCGCGCATCGCGAGCATGAAACCGCTGCCCAGCTCCTTGCACTGCATTATGGCGTCCAGCCGCTGCATCGCGACTTCCGTCATCTGCTTGCTCGAATCATACGTAAAATAAGCCGACGCGAGACGGTCGCTGCGCCCTATCCTTCCGCGCAGCTGATACATCTGGCTCAGTCCGAACGCATCCGAATTGATGACCACCATGGTATTTGCGCGCGGTATATCTATACCGTTTTCTATTATCGTGGTCGCGATAAGGACGTCGGTGCGTCCCTCGGCAAAATCGCTTATCACGCGCTCGGCGTTTTCCGCGCTCATCTGCCCGTGAACGACGCCGAGTTTAAGATCGGGCACTATGCGGGATACGCGTTCGGCAAACGAATCTATCCCTCCGACGCGGTTGAACACGACGAAGGACTGTCCGCCCCGCGAATATTCGCGCATGAGAGCGTCGGCAAGCAGTCCGTCGCTGTACTCGGCAACGAATGTCTGCACGGGCAGACGCTCGAAGGGAGGCGTCCGCAGCATCGATATGTCGCGTATCCCCGTGAGGCTCATGTGCAGCGTGCGCGGTATAGGCGTTGCGGAAAGAGTGAGCACGTTCACCTGCGCGCGCAGCTCTTTGAGATGCTCTTTCTGCGCCACGCCGAACCGCTGTTCCTCATCGAGGATGAGCAGTCCGAGATCGGCGAATTTCACGCCCTTTCCGAGCAGTTTATGCGTACCGCACACAAGATCTATCCTGCCGCACTCGAGATCGTTCAGCACTTTTTTCGCACCGGCGTCGCCTGACAGACGGCTGAGCATGGCGACGCGAACGCCGAAACTCTCCATGCGCTTTACCGCCGTCTTATAGTGCTGCAATGCCAGAAGAGTGGTCGGGCACAGGAACGCGACCTGCTTCCCTTCGGCTATGACGCGGTATGCCGCGCGAAGCGCGACTTCCGTCTTTCCGAAGCCGACGTCGCCGCACAGCAGTCTGTCCATTATCCTGCCCTTTGCAAGATCGGACAGTATATCTTCGGTAGCCGACGCCTGATCTTCGGTATCGACATGCGGGAAAGCCGCGATAAAGTCCTCCATGAGCGCGGGTATGTATCGGGAAGCGTTCGGCGGCATGTGCCATCTGTTCGTCGCTGACGGC
>USNB01000111.1 GCA_900555875.1 uncultured Eubacteriales bacterium | reverse complement strand
GCTCTGCGCCGTGCTGATAGCGATAACTGCGGTCAACGCGAATTTTTCGCTCTGTCTCGTAGACGGCGACAGCATGAATCCCACGCTGGTGAACGAGCAGTACGTGATCCTGAACAACGACCGGGACGCGGAATGCGGGGACATAGTGGTGTTCATGTGCGACGGATTCGACTATCCGCTCATAAAACGGGCGGTCGCGACTGCGGGGCAGACAGTGAAGCTCGGATATGCCGAGGACGGCACGCTCGATCTGTATGTGGACGGCGAGATGGTGAAAGAGGACTATCTCGGCGAGCGCATGACGGGCGACTATGCGTATCAGACGGGCGTCATGCTCCGTCCGGGCATGACCGTTACCGTACCCGACGGCTGCGTGTTCGCTATGGGAGATAACAGAAATCATTCCACCGATTCCCGCTTTACGCGCGTGGGATTCGTGCATACGGATAACATCATAGGCGAGGTGGCGGCGGAAGTATCGCCGGACGGCATCACGGAATTTTTCGTGAGACTGCTGATGGGCGGACTGTAAACGGAGAAATATGGACGGTATCGTCGAACAACAACCCATAATCAGCGTAAAGAACGCGGTGTATAAGTACAACCGCGATACTGAGGACGAAGTAACGGCTCTTCGCGGAGTGTCTTTCGACATAGCGGAGGGCGATTTCGTCGCGCTCGTCGGAGCCAACGGCAGCGGCAAAAGCACGCTCGCGCGTCTGCTCAACGCGCTTTATGTCCCCGACGAAGGCAACGTTGTGGTCGACGGCATAGATACGCTCACCGACAAGCAGGTCAGTATAGCGAAAATACGCAGGACGGTGGGCGTGGTGTTCCAGAACCCGGACAATCAGATGGTCGCATCCATCATAGAGGACGACGTGGCGTTCGGACCGGAAAATCTCGGACTGCCTCCCGCGGAGATACGTGAGCGCGTGGACTGGGCTCTCGAATGCGTCGGTATGGCGGATCATAAGAAAGGCACGCCGTTCAGACTGTCGGGAGGGCAGAAGCAGCGTGTGGCGATCGCGGGAGTACTCGCCATGAGACCGCGCGTCATGGTGCTGGACGAGTCCACAGCCATGCTCGATCCGAGAGGAAAGAAGGAAGTCATGGACGTCGTGGAGCGTATACGCGAAGAGGCGGGCGTCACCGTCATCATGATAACCCATTTCCCCGAAGAGGCGGCTCGCGCGGACAGAGTGATCGCCTTGTCCGGCGGCAGACTCGTGACGGACGCGCCCGCGTCCGTCGCCCTGTCCGATGTGGAGACTTTGCGCTCCGTCGGGCTGGACGCGCCGCTTCCCGCGCGCATAGCTTACGAGCTTTCGCGCCGCGGATTGAAGCTGCCCGGCGGCATACTGACCGCCGAAGAACTTGCGGAGGCGTTATGCGGGATAAAGAGCGTGTGAGCGCGGCGCCTCCTTCGGACGGCGCTGTGATAGAAATAAAAGATCTTACGTATATATATAATCCCGGTTCGCCATTCGAGACCCGGGCGCTCGATAATGTTTCGCTCACCGTCGGGCGCGGCGACTGCTTCGGCATAATCGGGCAGACGGGCAGCGGCAAGAGCACGCTCGTCTCGCACATAAACGCTTTGACGCGCGTCCAGCGCAAGCGCAGGATGAACGAAGGCGCGACGGTGCGCGTCTGCGGCATAGATCTCACCGTCAAAAAGCCCGATCTGAAAACGCTGCGCGAGCGCGTGGGCATGGTGTTTCAATATCCCGAGTATCAATTGTTCGCCGATACCGTGAGAGAAGACGTGGCGTTCGGACCGAAGAATCTCGGGCTGAGCGCGGAGGAGACAGACGTAAGGGTGCGCGAGGCGATACGCCTCGTAGGGCTTGATTATAACGAGGTGGCGGAGCGTTCGCCCTTCGAGCTTTCGGGCGGACAGAAACGCCGTGCGGCTATCGCGGGCGTTATAGCCATGCGCCCCGAAGTTCTCATACTCGACGAGCCCACCGCGGGGCTGGACCCCGTCGGCAAGCGCGAACTGCTCGCGCTGTTCGCCGACATACGGCGCACGACGTGTCCGACCGTCGTCATGGTCTCGCACAATATGGACGAGATCGCGGAGAACTGCAATAAGGTCGCGGTGCTGGGGGGCGGAAAAGTCCTCGGCGTATTCAGTCCGTCAGAGCTTTTTTCCCGGCGCGAGCTGATAAGATCGCTCGGGCTGGAGCTGCCCGTGGCGGTGGAACTGTCGGCGTATCTTTCCTCCCGCGGCGTGCACGTGCGCCCGGACTGCCTTACGGAGGACGAACTTACGGCGGAGCTGTCGGCTTATTACATCGACGGCGGGGCGAAGCGGACGGACGGAGGTGACGCGGAATGAAAGACGTTGTTTTCGGTCAGATCTATCCCGTCGACTCGCCCGTACACAGGACGGACGCCCGCGCTAAGTTCATCATCATGATACTGTATATCGTGACGGTGATATTCGTGGATTCGTTCATGCAATTCGCGGTCATAGCGCTTGCGCTGCTCATAGTCGTGCTCATGAGCAGAGTGCCGCCGCTGAAAGTGCTGTCGTCGCTTAAGGCGATAATAGTGCTCGCCGTCGTGACGTTCATATTCACCGTGCTCCTCAATAAGGGCAACGGTGCGGAGGCGGAGACGCTGTATGTCGAATTCGGTCCTTTCTGCATATGCGGGACGGGGCTGATGACGGGCGGATTGATCATATGCCGCATAGTGCTTCTCGTCGTGGGACCGACCATGCTGACGCTCACGACCACGCCCGTGGATATGGCGGACGCTATAGAGTTCCTCCTGTCGCCGCTGAAGCTGCTCAAGCTGCCCGTACATGCGTTCGGTATGATAATGAGCATAGCTCTGCGCATGATACCCACGCTGTTCGAGGAGACGCAGCGGGTCATGAACGCGCAGAAGGCGAGGGGCGCGTGCTTCGATCACGGTAATATTTTCAAACGTATAGGCGCGCTCGTGCCCGTGCTGATACCGCTGTTCATATCCGCGTTCAAGCGCTCGGCAGATCTGTCGGACGCCATGGAGTCGCGCTGCTATAACGGAGGTAAGGGCAAGACCCGGATGAAAGTGCTGCATTTCCGTTTTACGGATATACTCGCCATGATCGTCTTCGCGGCGCTGCTGTTCTTTATCCTCGTCTGCGTGTACAACTGGTGGGGATGGGGCTGGGTGAGCTTCATGCGCTTGGGATCCGTATCCGTATAAGACTAATGAGATTCTAATATTGCGGCGAAATCGTTTAACGGACATTTAATATAACTTATTTATCTTTTAACATAACTTGACGGAGGTCGGATGCGCTATAAGATCGTTCTCGAATATGACGGCTCGGCGTTCCACGGCTGGCAGCGTCAGCCGGGCTGCCGCACCGTGCAGGGCGAGGCGGAGAGCGCTTTGTCGCATATCTGTCCGGGCGCTTCGGTGACCGCGAGCGGAAGGACGGACGAAGGCGTGCATGCGCTCGCGCAGCCCGCTCATTTCGACGCGGATCCCGGGCTCCCTCCCGAAACGATGCTGCGTGCGCTCAATCACTGGCTGCCCGACGACGTGAAGGTCAGGAGCTGCGAGATCGTCCCGGATTCTTTCGACGCGCGCAAGAGCGCCAAGCGCAAGACGTATGAGTACGTGATGTACACCGCGCCCGTAGTTTCTCCGCTCCGTCGCACGAGGGAGTGTTACGTCGGGGCGCGGATGGATGTCCGGGCAATGCGCGAAGCGGCGGCGATGCTCGTCGGCACGCATGATTTTTCCGCGTTCATGTCGTCCGGCTCTTCGGCAAAGACGTTCACGCGGACGATATATTCTTCCGAAGTGACGGGATCGGGCGACAGGATCGTTTACCGCGTGACGGGCAGCGGTTTTTTATATAATATGGTACGCATAATCGCGGGAGCGCTCATCCGCATAGGCAGGGGAGAAAAACCCGTCCGTTCGGTGGCGGAAGCTCTCGAGACGGGAGACAGGCGGCTGATGCCGGATATCGCTCCGCCGCACGCCCTGTATCTCGTCGGGGCGGAATACGACGCGTAATACCGCGGATAAACGCGGGACAGGACGAATGCAAAAATAACTGTTGCGCGTGAAATGACGTTAAAATACTTGTATTTTTATTTTGCTTGCGCTATACTAGGATAGTATACTCAGCCGTGTCATATACGGCGCGCTCTCCGCAGCTGCGGAGAAAGTACGGAGAACAAAGAATTTGAAATCAAGCACAAAAGGTTTAATAGCGCTTCTTGCGTTTCTTGCCGTGATCGTGGTGATAGTGATCGTCATGTTCGCGGCCACTCGTGCGCGCGAAGTGAGTTCGACCGAATTCTACGACAAGCTCCTTTCGGGCAACGTATCGGACATGAAGGTGTCCAGCGATACGGTCACGTTCAGGTCGGAGAACGAAAACTACACGGTCATCCTTTATGCCGGCTCGTATGAGGACGTGCTCGCGGACTACGACGTGGCGGTCAGCCGCGCGAAGGACATAGCGGAC
>USNB01000110.1 GCA_900555875.1 uncultured Eubacteriales bacterium | reverse complement strand
TCCCTTCATCGTCTTCCTCCCCCGCGCCGACAGATCTTATCGCGGCGCGTATATCTTCGCTTTCAAATCCCCTGGATCGCAGATACATAAATAATTTTCCGTAATCATACTCATGCGAACGGAGATATTTTTCCGCCGCACGCGCCGCCGCCTCGCGCTGGTCTCCGAGTTCGCCGAGGACCTCTTCCACAGTCTTCCCGTCAGCGCCCAGAATCTCAAGGTCGCGCCGAAGGCGCAGCTTACCGCGAGACCCGCTCTTGCTCTCCACATAACTGCGTACGAACTCGCCGTCGTCTATATAACCGTAACTCTTCAGCTTTTCCGTCACATCGTCCGTTATCCGCGCGGAATATCCCTTATCCGCGAGATAACGCCTCACTTCCGCTTCAGTGCGCATGCGTCTGCCCACATAGGCGAACGCACGGCGGAGCGCGCTTTCAGCCTCGCTCTCGGCTGCAAGCTCTTCCAGCCGCCCGCGAGAAACTTCCGCGCCGACTTCAAGCCCGCCCGCTTTTGCGGTCACCGCTTCGAGCGCAACGGCAAATTCTCCGTCCACATAAACGTTCACGCGGCTTTTCGCCCGCTTCTGTATCTTTATATCGGTTATCTTGCCCATTACGGAACGATCATACCACGGAAAGCGGAAAATGTCAAGGGCCGCCGGAGACAAATGCGGCATGACCATGCCCAAACCCGCCCCGAACGATTGACAAACGGAAACGCGGAGAGTATTATTATAATATTATGACGATAGACAGCATCAGAGAAGCGCGCGACAGACTCGCATCCGTCGTGCAGAGAAACAGACTTGACCATTCGTCCACTTTTTCGGCGATGACCGGCGGAGACGTTTATCTTAAATGCGAGAATCTGCAGAAAACAGGTTCGTTCAAGGTACGCGGAGCATACAACAAAATAGCCAAACTTGCCGAAAACGGCGGCGCGAACTCGATAGTCGCATGCAGCGCCGGCAATCACGCGCAGGGCTGCGCATTCGCGGCGTCCGCAATGGGCATGAAAGCTACCATAGTAATGCCCAAAACGACGCCCATAGCAAAGATCAACGCAACGGAAGGTTACGGAGCGAAAGCCGAACTGTACGGAGACTGTTACGATGACGCCTATCTTCGCGCACGCGAGATAGAAAAGACGGAGGGCGCCGCGTTCATACACCCGTTCGACGATGAGGACGTTATCGCCGGTCAGGGCACGCTCGGGCTGGAAATGCTCGAAGAAGTCCCCGACCTCGACTGCATCATAGTCCCCGCCGGAGGCGGAGGACTGCTTGCAGGAGTGGCATTCGCGGTCAAATCGATAAATCCCCGCGTCCGCGTGATCGGCGTACAGGCCGAAGGTGCGCCTGCGATCTCACTCTCCTTCCGCGAAAAGAAGCATATAGCGACGGACAGCGTTTACACCATAGCCGACGGTATCGCGGTGAAAAATCCCGGCAACATAACGATGGACATGATCGACAGATATGCCGACGACGTTATGACCGTGAGCGACGGTGACATCGCTTCCGCGATAATCCATCTCATAGAGCGCACGAAACTCGTAGTCGAGCCTGCCGGAGCCACGCCGCTCGCATTGCTGCTTTCGGGCAAACTCAACGTGCGCGGCAAGAAAGTCGCCTGCCTGCTCTCAGGCGGAAATATAGACGTATCGACGATCGGCAAGATAATAGACCGCGGTCTCGTTTCGCGCGGCAGAAAGATAGAATTCTCCATACAGCTCCAGGACAAGCCCGGCATGCTCGAAAAAGTCTCGCATATACTCGCCTCCGAGAACGCAAACGTCATCTCCATAACTTACGACCGCATGAGCGCGGATCTCGAGCTCGGAGAGACCATACTGCACATCGGGTGCGAAGTGGGCGGAAAAGAACACAGCGAGCGAGTGGCGAAAGCGCTGACGGACAGCGGACTGAAAGTACTCGAAAACGGGCGCGGCAGATGACCGTTCCCTACCCGTACACACATACATAAATACAGGAGACATTTATGAAAAACATCATTCTTACGGATAAAGCGCCCGCACCCATCGGGCCGTACAGCCAGGGCGTGGAAGCCGGCGGACTCGTCTTCTTCTCCGGACAGATAGCCATCGATCCCGCCGTCGGCAAGATAGTCGAAACGGATATCGAAGGACAGACGCGCCGCGTGCTCGCCAATATAAAAGCGCTCCTCGACGCAGCTTCGCTCACGCCCGCAAACGTCGTCAAGACGACCGTGTTCGTGCGCGATATGGGCGATTTTGCCAAAGTGAACGCGATCTACGCCGAAACGTTTTCGTCGCAGCCGCCGGCGCGCTCCTGCGTGGAAGTCTCTGCGCTCCCGTCCGGCGCGCTCGTGGAGATCGAAGTAGTCGCCGCCAAGTGAGTTTTTAAGGAAACGGTTTTGCGGGGAATGGGGACTTTTGTAAAAGTCCCCATTCCCCGACCCTTCCACGAAAACTTAAACTGTTTTTAGGGCGCGTCATGCACACCCGTAAAAACAAGACGGTCTTTCCGCTCCCCTTACGGATCCGGCGGGATCGAATATAAATTTCAAAAATGCACACAATATATAGTGCAAAGTGCTTGACAAATCACAATATATAGTGTATCTTAATAGTACTTCATACGACTGACGGATCATAAGCGGAGTTTACCGCAATGGAGTATGGAGGGTAAGCAGCCGCGCCGTCTGGGCATCGTCCCGGACTTTAAAGCGCGACTTTTTCTTTTTCGGAAGAGTCTATCCGCACTTGCTGCAAAATGTTGCAAAAACAACATCATTTGCCCGTCTCTCGGGATATAATGGTCACTCACGGCAAAGGACGACGGAAACATGAACGGATATATCCACTCGATAGAAAGCATGGGCACGGTAGACGGACCGGGCATAAGAACGGTAGTGTTTCTGCAGGGCTGTCCGCTCAGGTGCAAATACTGCCACAACCCGGACACGCAGGCGTTCGGCGAGGGAAAGCCGACCGACTCCGAAGAGCTTGTACGCAGGATAAAACGGTTCGCGCCCTATCACAAGGCGTCGGGCGGAGGCGTGACCTTTTCGGGAGGAGAACCTCTCGCGCAGCCGGAATTTCTTACGGACTGTCTCAGAAGGTGCAAAGAAGCAGGCATACATACCTGCATAGATACTTCCGGCGCCGGCAACGGCAGATATGACGAGCTGCTCTCGTATACCGACCTTGCGCTGTGCGACGTCAAAGACGTCGGCGAAGAAGCGTTCGGCAGGATATGCGGCGGATCGTTTGCGAAAACAGACGAGTTCATCCGCGCGTGCGAAGCAAAAGGCGTGCCGCTGTGGATAAGGCATGTAGTCGTTCCCGGCGTCACGGACAGCCGCGAGCACATGCGCGCGCTGAAAGAATACATCGACGGCGTACGCGGCGTCGTGAGAACGGAGCTTCTCCCCTATCACACGTTAGGCGTACATAAATACGCGGCAATGGGCAGAAAATACGAACTCGAAGGAGTCCCGCCCATGGACGCGGAACTTTGCGGGAAACTGCAAACGGAATTTTTCGGAGGATATCGGCAAAAATGATCTACACTTACGACGAATGGAAAGATTTTCGCGGCGGCAACTGGCAGAGGGAAATAGACGTCCGCTCTTTCATCCTCAAAAATTATACGCCATACGACGGCGACGAGGACTTCCTCGAAACGCCCACGGCAAAGACGAAAGCCGTCTGGGACAAATGTAAAAAGCTCCTTGCCGAGGAGCTTGACCGCGGCATATATGACGTGGAGACCGGCATCATATCGGGGATAGACAACTTTGCCCCCGGCTATATAGACAGGGACAATGAGGTCATCGTCGGGCTGCAGACGGATAAACCGCTCAAGCGCATCGTCAACCTTTACGGCGGAATGCGCATGGCTAAATCCGCGCTCGAGGCATACGGATACAAACTCGACGAGGATATCGACGAAAAGTTTTCCGAATACCGCAAGACTCACAATCAGGGAGTGTTCGACGTATACCCGGAGCGTACCCGTCTTGCGCGGCATAACGGACTGCTCACCGGTCTGCCCGACGCTTACGGCAGAGGCCGCATCATAGGCGACTACCGCCGCGTCGCGCTGTACGGCATAGACAGGCTCGTCGAAGAAAAGAAAAAAGATCTCGCCGATCTTGACGGGACCATGACCGAGGCGCGCATACGTCTGCGCGAAGAGGTCGCGGAACAGATCCGTGCGCTCGGAAAGATAAAGAGCATGGCTGCACGCTACGGCATCGATATTTCACGCCCGGCGAAAGACGCCAAAGAAGCGGTGCAATTCCTCTATTTCGCATACCTCGCCGGAACGAAGGAAAACAACGGAGCGGCGACCTCCATCGGCAGGACGTCCACATTCCTCGACATCTTCATCAAAAGAGATATGGATCGCGGCGTGCTCGACGAAAAAGGCGCGCAGGAACTGATCGACCAGTTCATAATCAAACTGCGTCTCATCCGTCACCTGCGCACGCCGGAATACAACGACCTGTTCGGCGGCGATCCCACATGG
>USNB01000109.1 GCA_900555875.1 uncultured Eubacteriales bacterium | reverse complement strand
CGTACCTTGAAAACAGGTACGCGAGTCTCATTATTGAAAACGGTCCCAGACGGCAAAAGCCGTCGGCTGTTGGGATGCGTTACGCGGCGCCTACGCGCCATGCGCAAATTACTCCCTCGCATATGTGATATCCATTTGTAAACACATTATAACCGATGAGCGGCGCTTTGTCAACCGATAGACGAAAACTTTTTTCCGCGTTTTTATTCGGTGCGGAGCGCGACGACGGGATCCTGCTTGGCGGCTTTGGACGCGGGCAGAAGTCCGGATATAAGGGTGAGCACGACGGACAGCGCGACCATTATGAGCGCCTGCCAGGGCGGCAGCGCCGCGATCGTATATATTCCGGTGAATCCGCCTATGATGAGGTTCGCGATCAGGCTGAGGATGTACGTCACCACGATGCCTATTATTCCCGCGAGCAGACCTATGATCGCCGTTTCGGCAGTGAACAGGTTCTTGACGTCCCGCTTCCGTCCTCCCATCGCGCGGATGACGCCTATCTCCTTTATGCGCTCAACGACGGACACGAACGTGATTATCCCTATCATGACCGTGGACACTACGAGCGAAATGGACGTAAATACGATGAGCGCCACCGTGATCATGGTAATGAGCGTCCCCACTATCGTCATGAGCACGCCGACGGTATCGGTATACTGTATCTGATCGGTCTCGTCCTTGCCCTCGTTCCATTCGTCCAGATATGCCGTCACGAGATCCTTGTTGTCGAAGGAGGATATCCAGAACGTTATCTGCGTGGGCATGGTATCGCCGCCCAGCGACGACAGATATACCGCGCGGTTGGTGGTGCTCGACAGCATACGGAACATGAACTGCCCCAACCCCTCGTAATCCACAACGGCGTTGCCGTCCTCGTCGTATGAGATGTACTGCATGATCTGCTGTATTATCTCCATCTGAGAGGCTGTGTCCGTAACGCTTATGCTGCTGCCGAGAGCGGACGATTCCTCGGTATATTTGGTGTTGAAGTCTATATACTCATCGTCCGTCCCTTCATTCATCTTCTCGTCGAAGTAATAGTCGTAAGAATACGTGACGTTGCCCACATACGCTTCGTCTGCTGCTATCGTGTCGTCGTCCTGCCTGCCCGCTTCTTCCGCTTTCTCAACGATATGCGATCTGGTCTCTTCATCCGACTCGAGACCGCGCACGTAATCGGTGAGCGCGCGCATATAGTAAATGCCGTTGGACAGAGAACCGTACATCACGTCGTCCTTGAGTTTGAGCACGCATGCGACGCGCAGTTCAACGGCGTCGTCCATGCCCGCTACGATCTTATCCGCATAAGCCGCCTCGTCGGCGTCAAGCTCGCCGTTCTCCGCTCTGCCGACGAAATCGTCTATCTCTCTCTTGTATACCTTATAATCCCATGCGTCCGTTTTGTTATCGCCCTGACCTATGGGATCGTACTCGTATATGACGCTGTTGGGATACCATGTGAACGTGCGCGAATCCTCCCCCACGAACAGCGAATAATCGTATGCGCCGTCCGCGAACGACGGGATGCTGTCGTCGTAATACTCGGTCTCGTCCGCAAGCCCGTACGCATAGTTGAGGAACTGCCGTTCGCTGACGTAACCCATCTGAGCGAACGTGAAATCGTTCACTTCTCCGTCCGAATTAAGCACGAGCACGAGTGCGCCCTTGTCCGTCTGCTCGGGATAAGTGCCCGCGACGAGATCGTACTGCGACAGTATATAATCATCGCTGTCCGGCAGTTCCTCCACCGCAGGTACGCTCGTCACCATGCTCGAATAACCGCGGTACGTGTCGATGTTCTCCAGCACGCTCGTATACACGCTGCGTATGCCCGTTATCGACATCTCCCGCACGTCCTCTTCGCCGAGAGGACCGTTCTCTCCTTCCGTCACGCCGTAATCGAACTCGGTATATATATTGCGTGCGAACTCGATGCCGTAATCGTACTGTATCGTTTCCGCATAGCCTTCGGGCATATCCTCGATATACCCGAGATACTCGTCCGTGATCTCATTGGTCGTCATGGAGCCTGCAAGCTCGGTTATCGTCTTTACTACGCTGTTCACATACACCTTGCCCGGATCGCGATCCTTTTCCTCGCTCTCCATCGTGCTCATCGTAAGATTGAGCAGCGACGTGTAGTCTATTGCGCTCTCCGCGACGTACAGCGGATAACCGGACAGCATGTCGTTCTGCATGCTGTTTATATATCCCGTTATGCCGGAGGAGAACGCAAGCACTATCGCCACGCCGATGATACCTATCGACCCGGCTATGCCCACCATTATCGTCCTGCCCTTTTTGGCTATGAGATTGCGCCCGGAAAGAGCGAACGCCGCGCCGAGTCCCATCTTGGCGCGCTCCTTGCTCTTCGCCTGCGGCTGCGCGTCGGGCGCGTCCGCCATGACGGACTTGGCATGCTCCCTGTCCTTCGGCTGCGGCTGCGCGTCGGGTATATCCGCTTCGGCGTCCGGGAACGGGTTCGAATCGTCCACGATCTCGCCGTCGCGCAGTTTTATGATACGGGTGGAATATTTCTCCGCAAGCTCGGGATTATGAGTGACCATGATGACGAGACGCTCGCCCGCGATCTCCTTCATCAGATCCATTATCTGTACGCTGGTGACCGAATCGAGCGCGCCCGTCGGCTCGTCGGCAAGCAGTATTTCCGGATCGTTGACGAGTGCGCGCGCTATCGCGACTCTCTGGCACTGTCCGCCGGAAAGCTGATTGGGTTTTTTGTCGAGCTGGTCACCCAGCCCCACTTTTTTCAGCGCTTCCGCGGCGCGGCGGCGACGTTCCGCCTTTCCCACGCCCGCTATCGTAAGAGCAAGCTCCACATTGCCGAGCACGGTCTGGTGCGGGATGAGATTATAGCTCTGGAACACGAAGCCCACGCGGTGATTGCGGTATACGTCCCAGTCGCGGTCGGTAAAAGAGCTCGTACTTCTGCCGTTTATGACGAGATCGCCCGATGTGTACTTATCCAGCCCGCCGATGATGTTGAGCAGAGTGGTCTTTCCGCAGCCGCTGGGGCCGAGGATGGAAACGAACTCGCTGTCGCGGAAATTAACGGACACGCCGCGGAGCGCATGCACCGTGCTGCCCGCAGCGATATAATCCTTGACTATGTTTGTCAGTTTCAGCATATCTGTTTCTCCCGAATACGAACGTCATCCGGTCGTAATTGCACTAATATATTACGGATATGATAGCAACGTAAAATTAGACGAGTATTAAAGTCACATTAAAATATACAAAACCGCCCCGCCTTCCGGCGGAGCGGCACAACACCTCTTTATCATTTCAGATCGGCGAATGTATAAGCTGCGCAGAAGAGTGCTGCTATCGCGCCCACTATGAATATCGCCTCTACGACCGTCATGCCGAGCCCGACGATAATGACGGGAAACGCCACGAGAAAACCGAGAACGACAAGGGCTATGGGCGACGCAAGTCCGATAAGTCCGCGACGCACGATGAAAAACACCGTCTGAACGATATATTGCACCGCCGCGAGAGCGAGCAGGATATATCCGGCGATGGTCCAATAATACACCGCGCATATTATGAGCATAACGAGCGCCGCGATATCAAGCGCCGTAAGCAAACTTTTTCCTATAATTTTCGACATATATCATCTCCGAAGCGCACAGCGCGCTCCCTGCTGTCAGATCTTGTTGTATTTCCTCTTGAGCGTGCGGAGAGCGTCGTTGCTGACGCTGTAAAGCAGCGTCAGGAGGATCGCTCCGACCTGGAGCACGGTGAGGACTATTTCTACGATACGGTAGGGCGTCGCGAACGGCGTCGCCATATTCGCATCGAACGCGGAGCCGCTTGCCACCGTGAAAATTATCACCAGCACGAACATGACGACGGAAGAAACGAAAGACGCTCCGCCGAAAACGCGGCGACGCGTGATCTCCCATTCCATGTTCTTGGTCTTCATGACAAAATATGAAGGGATCGTTACGAGATTGACTGCGCAGCACACGTACATGAGCACGACTACAACAAAGCGCAGCGCAAACTGACCGGCATAATCCGTGGTTATCTCATAGGCAAGACAGCCGGGTGTGCTGCCGACCATGAGCAGAATATAGATCACCGTTATGTACACGGTGATGAGAAACGCCAACCCGCTGCCGAGCAGATTGAGCTTACCCGTTTTCCTTTGCTGTTCCATACTTTAGTTAGTATAAAATAAATCCACCCCTTTTGTCAACGGAAAAAACGGGTTTTGGAGCAAATTCCTCTTTTTATTACGCCCCGTTCCTTTCATTATATATATAAAAATATAAATATAAGCGCACTGCTTCCGCCGGCGCGGACAACGATCGAAGCCGAGCGCCGAACGGCTCGGCACAAGTGCATGCCCTCCCTTGTTTCTAAATGGAAAGCATATCGTACTCGCCTTGCACTCGTAAACCATTAAATGACCGTGACGAATGGCACGGCACAAGTATACGCCCTCCCTATAGCCGAGCCGCTGAAGGCGGCGAACGCCATCAAGCGTAGCGCAG
>USNB01000108.1 GCA_900555875.1 uncultured Eubacteriales bacterium | reverse complement strand
CCTGAGGAGGATAGCCGCCCTGAGGAGGATAGCCGCCCTGAGGAGGATAGCCGCCCGCCTGATAAGGCGGATAATAGGTCTTGTCGACGATGGGCTTTTT
This sequence comes from uncultured Eubacteriales bacterium, assembly GCA_900555875.1. Lineage (GTDB taxonomy): Bacteria > Bacillota > Clostridia > Christensenellales > Pumilibacteraceae > Protoclostridium. Next base: position 4,429 of record USNB01000108.1, on the reverse strand, counting down.
AAGGAACAGGCACAGCAGTCCGCCGATAAGGAACATGCCCGCCATGATGAACGCCAGTGGCGCTATGGCGAGAATGCCCGTTACGAGAGACATGGCTGCCGCGGCGAATATGAAAATGCCTCCCAAAAAGCTGTCCTTTTTGACGGCGATTATGCCGCCGACCAATCCCAGCGCACCGCCCGCGAGATAGGTAAAGATCGCGGCTATGCTCCTGTAGTAGATGGACGCGACATCGCTGTCCAAAACATAGTTGCCGCTGTCGAGTGCTTCCGCGATGGTCATGACCGCACTGACCAGTATGAACATACCGGCGATCATTACGCCTCCTCCGACAATGCCGAGTACACCGCCGGAGACACTTTTCATTTTCTGTTTTTCCATACGTCTATCCTCCTTCCGCCCTTGTGCGGATATTTACCGTATCGTCCGGCGCCGACCGCCGCCGCGCGGCTATGCGAACGCACGCCGTAAATTCAGTCCGGCTCAGCGTATCACCTCGGCTCCGGACCCCGTCCGACCGTTCTCCGCGCGCGCCGCGCAATGACGGCGCTCGCCACACATATCGCGCATGAAGCCGTGAACGCGAGGATGAACCATATCGCAAACGATATGACCGGGGGAAGTATAACGCATAAGACTATGGAAAATTCCGCTGCGACCATCTCTGCGACCGCTCCTACTTCGGCATCACGGAAAAAGGCTATAAGCCCGCCCGCAGCGCCGGATAAACCGGCAGCCGAACACGAAAACGCGATCGTCAGGAGAAGCGATCTCATCACCCCGCCGATATCTCCGATAACGGATATCGCGACAGCCACGCCGAAACAAAGCGCGGCGATCCCGCATATCATGCCTATGATCCCGCCGACGGGACAGACATGCTTCGGTTTTGCTCTCCCCCTTTTCATCATCTCTCAATCCTCCATGCGGTACTCTACTTACCGCGCGGAAATACCCCTCCGCAGTAAGGACATCGCAGAGTATTGCCCAGCTCAGTCAGTATCGCTCCGCAATTAGGGCATTTCCCCAGCGAAAGATTTGCCTTGCCCGCAGCGCCGAGAGCGCTCGTGGGCACGATGGTATCGGCTCCGTCAAAAGTATATCCTTTAAGATAACGTTTATTTATCAGGTAAGTTACCATTCCTCGGGTCTTTTTAACATTCATGCCGAGAGTATTCGCAATGGAATTTACGGAATATACGCCGTCATCCTCTATCATGCTGTATACGCCCTTATGCGAAACCAGAGCGGCGAACGCTATCCACACGAACGGCGTACCGTAAAACCCTGCCACCGTGAATATTATGCCGAGTATGCCCACGGGATATATCCCATAGTAAAAGCCCACGGGGATCATCGGTATCCCGGCAACGAACAGCACCGAAAACACGAGCGCTATTATCAGCATATTTCTTATCGCTTTGTGCAGTGAAGTGTCTGCCATGATCCTTAAATCTCCATGCTCTCCGCTTTCCGGCGCTTTTTCTTATATATATAATATCAAATTTATGCGCATTTGAAAACCCTTTTAACATAAATTTATAAAATATTTTCCTTGCGCACCGCTCTTTGCCTTGCGCACCGCTCTTTGCCTTGCGCACCGCTATCGCTCGGCTCGCGCCGTGCGCTTCGTCTATACGCAAACGCTATCGTCTTTTTGGTCTATAAGCGCGTTTTCGGGGTGCCGCAGGGTCACCTAGTCGGCACCCAACCGCGAGGCGCAGAATGCGCCTCGCTCCGAGAAACGCGCTTCTATCCTCAAAAATACGATGCATTTGCTGCGAATTCTGTAGTACGGCTCGGAGAGTCTCCCACATAAAGCAGACGCGCACGTCGGGGACGTGCGCGAACTTTAATACAGCCTTCCCTGGTTGCCCCAGGGGAGGTGGCGAAGTGCAGAGGCGCACCGTTAGCGTGCGCCGAACGCAAGGCGAAAGGGTCGAGTATAACTGTTATGAAGAGGTCGGATCTTACAAGTCCATTCCCTTTTCGGACATTGTGAAAGTAGCGCAGCGCACACGTAAGTAAAGCGGACACAAGTCGAATGAGCCATAGTGAAACTGCACCGAAAAAAACCGGCGCAGTTATCATATCATGAAAATATAATGTGTTTATATAAATTTCTTAGAGGAAAGGGGTACGGGGGGAAACCCCCTTCTTTTTCAAAAGAAGGGGGTTTCCTCCCGTAAATCACTCCGTCACGAAAGTGAGCGGGGGTTCTTTTTTGCTGAGGAATATCGGTCGACCGTGCCCGACGTATACCGTGGTGATGCGCGGATCGGCAAGTATGCGGCGATAAGACGATTCGGCGTCCTCCCCGTCCGCATATATCTTGGCGCGGCAGGGAGACAGGATATTGAACGCTGCGTCGCCGGCAACGAGCGAATTTTCGTAATATACGCCGACAGAGCCTGGAGTATGCCCGGGGAGCGCCATTATCGTCCCCTCTGCGCCGAACGCGGCGAGATCCAGCCCTTCGCAAAGCTCGGCGCCCGGAGCGAACGATGTAACGCGACGACGCAGGCTCTTGCGCGAAAAACGCAGCAGCAGTCTGCCCGTAAACGTATCCGCATACATATCCACGTATGCCGGATCGGCAAGCAGCGGCAGATCGGCGGGGTGAACGGCGACAGGTACGCCCAGCGCATCGGACAGCTTTGCGGCCCCGCCCGCATGATCGTAATGACAGTGCGTGAGCACTATCAGCCGCACTCCCAGCACTTTCGCACGTGAACAGACGCGGTCGAAATACTTCTCCGTCGCGGTATCCACGAGCGCGCACCTGCCGGGCTGACCTACGATATAGCAGTTGACTTTGCCGCAAGTTATCCGCTCTATCATGTCGTCACTTGCCAGCCGCGGCTTTTATTTCGTTCAGCTTATTTTCGAGCGCGGCTATGCGCTCCTTGAATTTTACGATCTTTTCCCTCTCTCCTTCCACGAGCGCTTTGGGCGCTTTGGCGACGAAGTTCGCGTTGGCGAGTTTGGCGTTGGCGCGTTCCAGCTCGCTTTTGGCCTTCTCCAGCTCGCCGCCCAGACGTTCGATCTCCTTATCGTAATCCATAAGTTCGCCCATGGGGATGTAGATCTCGCCGAGCGAGGTCACGAGCGCGGTGCATCCGTCCGGCTTGGCGTTCGTCTCCGTCACCGTAGTTCCCGACGCAAGTTTGACGAGATACTCGCCTGCCTTGTTTATGATACCGGCAGCGTCCGGCGAAGCATGAACGTACAGCTCGGTACGCACGGAGGGTTTCACGCCCGTTTCCGCTCTGAGCGCACGCACGGCGCGTATCGCGTCCATGACCATCTCCATCGCACGCGCGTCCTTCGGATGATTCTTAAGCGCTTTGGCGTCGGGATATGCGGATATCATGATATCTTCCGCATCTCTCGCCTCCTCCGGCAAATTGAGATATATCTCGTCCGTAATGAACGGAATGATGGGGTGAGCAAGCTTGAGTATATCGCGCAGCACGCGCACGAGTACGCTTACCGTGTTCTGCTTTTTCTTATCGTCGGAAGAGTACAGCGATACTTTTGACAGCTCGATATACCAATCGCAGAACTCGCTCCATATAAAGTCATACAGCTTATTAGCGGCAAGTCCCACTTCGTAACGATCCATATAACGCGTCACCTCGGCTATCGTCCTGTTCAGCCGCGTGATTATCCATTTGTCCGCCAGAGTGAGCTTCACCTTCTCTATGGGCAGTATCTCCGTCTCTCCGACATTCATAAGAACGAAACGCGCCGCGTTCCATATCTTATTCATGAAATTGCGGAAGCTCTCCTGCTTCTTATCCGAATATTTGATATCCCCGCCCGCGGATACGCCGCTGATCAGCGATATGCGCAGCACGTCCGCGCCCGCTTCGTCGATGATCTCAAGCGGGTCGATGCCGTTGCCGAGGGATTTGGAAAGCTTTCTGCCCTGAGCATCGCGCACGAGCCCGTGTATGAGCACCTCGGAGAACGGCTTCTCGCCCATGAACTCCAAACCGGAGTATATCATCCTCGCTACCCAGAACGTGATTATATCGTATGCGGTGACGAGCACGTCCGTCGGATAGAAATACTCGAGATCGGGCGTCTTTTCCGGCCAGCCGAGCGTGGAGAAAGGCCAGAGCGCGCTGGAGAACCACGTGTCGAGCACGTCCTCATCCTGGCGCACGGGCGCTCCGCACTTCGGGCAGACCGTGAGATCCTCGCGACTGACGAACTCTCCGCCGCAGAAATCGCAATAAAATACGGGAATACGGTGTCCCCACCAGAGCTGACGGGATATGCACCAATCGCGTATATTCTCCATCCAATAGAGATAGTTCTTTTCAAAACGCTTGGGGATATATCTTATATCCCTGTTTCTGACCGCGTCTATGGCGGGCTGCGCGAGCTCCTTCATCTTGACGAACCACTGTTTTGATACGAT
>USNB01000107.1 GCA_900555875.1 uncultured Eubacteriales bacterium | reverse complement strand
GCCGCGACCGCTCCGCTGCGCAGCAGTCCGTTCGTTCCTGCGGATCGGGACGATTTCACGCTGCCCGGGACAGCAAACAACGGTTTTCCCTGTTCGGCGGCGGCACGCGCCGTTATCAACGCGCCGCTCTTTTCGCCCGCCTCCACGATGAGGACTCCGTCCGACAAGCCGCTGATCAGCCTGTTCCGTTCATGATAGACAAATTTGTTAGCCGGACGCCCGGGCGCGTAGATCCCCGTCAGAAGAAGTCTGTCGCCGGCTTCTGTCATAAAGCCGGGAACGTCGAATCTGTCGTGTCCGCACGCAAGCACACATACCGCGCTGCCGCCCGCTTCCAGCGCTCCTCGAACGGCATACGTGTCTATACCCGTCGCATGACCGCTGACTATAACGAAAGTCTTTGACAGTTCTGCCGCCCACTCCGACGCCACACGCCTGCCGTAATCGGTGGATGCGCGGCTGCCCACGACCGCAAGCGTCGGTCTCGAAAGCAGGTCGGTATTCCCTTTGCAATAGAGTACGAGCGGAGGATACTCCTCGCTGCGGATAAGCTTTTCCGGATAACCTTCTCTGCCGAAAACGAGCAGCCTCAGTCCCTTGCGTCTGAGTTCGCGCAGCTCTTCCGTCAGCGCGTTTTCGTCCGAACGGCGGAGCATATCGTCATATGCGGATCCGCAGAACTCACGCAGTTTTTCGGAATCCATAGAGGTTATTATCTCGGACGGACTGCCGTATATCTCCAGCAAGGCGTGCTGACGGCGCACGGAAAGTCCGCTCGTATGCAGCCAATAATATGCCTTGCGCTCATCCGTCATATCCTGCGGCTCCTGTCCAGGCTGCGGTATTGCACCGCTTCGGCAACGTGCTTTTTGAGCACTCGTTCCGATCCTTCGATATCGGCTATGGTGCGCGCGACTTTGAGTATGCGGGTATATGCCCGCGCGGACAGCCCGAGACGCGAAAACGCATTGCCTAGCAAACGCTCGCTCTCTTCGTCTATCGGGCAATATCTGCGCACGTCGGCGCCCGACATCTGCGCATTGCAATGTACGCCGCTCTCCCCGAATCTGTCAAACTGCCGCTTGCGGGCATTGTCGACGCGAAGCTTGACCGTGGCGGAATCTTCGGCGTCCGCAGACGAGGACAATTCGTCGTATGTCACTCCTCCCACCTCGATATGGATATCTATCCTGTCGAGAAGCGGTCCGGATATGCGCGACATGTATCTGTTTATCTGTGCGGGCGTGCATGTGCACTCGGCATTTCTGTTCCCGTAATTTCCGCACGGACAGGGATTCATGCTCGCGACAAGCATGAAGCGCGCCGGATAGTCCACCGAACGCGCAGCACGAGATACGGTTATTCTGCCGTCCTCTACGGGCTGGCGCAATATCTCCAGCGTCGAACGGGGATATTCGGGAAGTTCATCGAGAAAAAGCACACCGTTATGCGCAAGCGACATTTCGCCGGGACGCGCATTCGCTCCTCCTCCCGTAAGAGCGATCCTTGAAGCGGTATGATGCGGACTGCGGAAAGGTCTGCGGCTGACTATACCGCCCTCGAGCATTCCCGCAACGCTGTGTATCTTGGTCGTCTCAAGCATCTCTTCCGGACTCATATCCGGAAGGATCGAAGGCAGACATTTTGCAAGCATCGTCTTGCCTCCGCCCGGAGGACCTATCATAAGTATATTATGTCCGCCGGCTGCCGCTATCTCCAGAGCGCGCCGCGCGGCATATTGACCTTTGACGTATTTCAGATCTTCGCCGTCGGCGGGAGCAGGGACCGAAGAAGGATCTCGCCACGACACCGGAACGGCTTCCGCGCCGGAAAGATATGCCGCAACGGACTTCAGGTCACCGAAAGCATACGTATCCATTCCGGAGACGAAAGACGCTTCCTCCGCGTTCGCGGACGGAATGACGGCTCTGCGATATCCCCTTTCCTTTGCCGCAAGGAGTATGGGCAATATGCCGTTGACTTTGCCGAGATCTCCGTTAAGAGACAGCTCGCCGACGAACACCGCATCGCTCATACCTGCTGACGGCAGCTGCTCGGTCGCACAAAGCATCCCGAGCGCGATGGGAAGATCGAATGCGGATCCTTCCTTTTTCATGTCGGCAGGCGCAAGATTGACGGTTATGCGTTTGGGAGACAGGCGGAAGCCGCTGTTTTTCAGCGCGCTTCTCACCCGCTCCTTGGATTCCTTTGTCGCCGTATCCGGCAGACCGACGATCTCCGTTCCAGGCAGACCGTTGTCTATATCGATCTCGACGGAGACCGGATAACCGTCTATCCCGCTAAGTCCGAAGCTGTTTATCTTCGCAAGCATCTTTTCCCCCGTATCTTTTTATCATCCCCTTACCCAATTTCTCATGCATTCTCCGAATCCGGAAGAACGGTCGGTTATGAATTCCTTTCTGTTCTTTGCGACTATCACATCAAGCACGATCACCGTATAATAGATATGCACGAGTACGGTGAGTACGGAAAGCAGTATGGAGAACACTCCGAGCGCTCCGCCGAGCTCCTTCATGTTCGTAGCATTCGAATCCGTGATGAGGTCGCCGGACAGCATTCCGCCTCCGTAAAGAGCGAGAAGCGCATTGATGACGACGAACAGCGACGTCAGCGCAAACACTTTAAGAATGCGCTTATCTTTGGTCGCAAGATATGCGGGAAGCATAAGAAGAAGCGCGGGAGCGAGCGACCACTCGTCCGAACCCATCATATACACGGCAACGGTATACGCCATGAAAGACGCGATGAGCACAAGATTGGCTCTGTTGTGCTTCATGAGATAGAACACCGTAGTGAACACCGCCGAAATGACGACGAATACTATGGCAAATACGAGCGTCTTGAACTGAGGGCCTACGGAAACGAAGTTGTTCGTTACCACGGTATATATGCTGAGTCCGTTATCGGTGAAATGCGTTATCGCGCTGCTGTCCACCGTAAAGGGCTGAACGAACAGCTGGTTCATGACGTCCGCAAAGCCCACCATGCCGTCGGCATAATATGCCGGAAGGCTGACGAGGTACATCACGGCAAAGCCGAGGATGATGCAGAGCGGCGCGTAGAACACGTTGTAATACGCCGGATCGCGCATAACGGAATCAAACGACGGCTTTGCTCTTACGATGTTCATTATCGCCTTGACCGTCGAATATACCGCATAAAATCCCACGACGGGTACGATATAGACCGCATACGAACTTACGAGGCAGCTTATGCTCGCGGTCAGACACATGCCGAACAGGTTCTTGGAAAGGACGAACCACATGAGCACCACCAAAGCGAGCGCAAGTACGATCACTTCCGTTCCCCACGTAGAGGACATGACGAAAGAAAGCGGATTTATGAAATAAAGCGCGGAAAGCGCAAGCGCCACATATCTGTTGGAATACTTGCGGGCAAGCGCGTATATCACGCACACGAGCGCTATATCGGCGAGCAGATACGGCAGCTTCACGAACAGCTGCATTGCTATATCCGTCTGAGCTGCGCCCATCGATATACCCCATCCCGTAAATACGGTATACAGATATGCCATCACCGGAGCCACGGATCTGTATTCGGTCGTGAAACCGCTGTATCCGTTACCTGCCGTGACCACTCCGTTTGCGATGTTATATGCCGTATCGTAGCCGGGACCGTATCCTTTTACCGTAAAGGTCATGATCAGTCTGACTGCTATACCGACTGCAAGTATGATGAAAAAGACGTGCAAAGGCTTGAGTCTGCTGCCCACGACCTCCGTTTCTTCATTCTTGAGCGCATGGTATTTACCGATAAGGAATACCGAGACCACCGCCACGGCTATCGTCAACAGGACGAAAAACACGATGACTACTACGTTCGCCGCCATTATATCGGCGTTTATCTGCGAAATATTGCGGAACAAAATCGACCTCCGAAAAAAGCACGAAAAGAGTTTGGGGAGCCCAAACTCTTTCGTACCTTTATTTTACTTCTTTCAACTTCGCGGCTTTGCCGGAGAGTTTTCTAAGGTAATAAAGTTTAGCCCTGCGCACTTTGCCCTTTCTGACGACTTCGACTTTATCGATGCGCGGCGAGTGGATGGGGAAAGAACGCTCGATACCTACGCCGAAAGATACCCTTCTGACGATGAACGTCTCTCTCAGACCGCCGTTTTTGCGCGCGATGACCGTGCCTTCGAACGCCTGCAGACGCTCTCTGTTTCCCTCGACGACCTTGACGTACACCTTTACGACGTCGCCGACTTCGAACTGAGGCACATTTTCTTTCATGTACTCTTTTTCGATCTCGGTAATAAGATTACTCATTGTCTACTCCCGTGACATAACTCGGATTACGGTATGTGTTCACGGCGCAATATCCTGTGCCGGCGGACCACATAAGTCACTAACGGAAAGTTTAGCATAAATATTTTCCGTTAGCAAGCGATTTTACGTAGCTTTCGCGAATTTCTCACATTAAATTTCCCAATATATATATTTATATTTTTGCGGATCGCTTCCGATCAGGAGACGGCGTTCGCTCCCGAC
>USNB01000106.1 GCA_900555875.1 uncultured Eubacteriales bacterium | reverse complement strand
CACGGAGCGGCGGACGTAATATACGATCTCGGCAAGGACCAGCGCAGAAGCGCAGCCGATGATCATCGCATTGAAGATCCCGTAGCCGCCCAGAGTGAATTGCCCGCCGTAAAAACCGCGCATCAGTCCCATGCTTATCGCGTCTCCGACCAGACAACCGCCGAATACCGCCGCTACGGCTCCGAGCCGCGATCCCGCAACGGCAAACGATACCGCGCCTCCGATAAAACCCGTCAGCAGAAAAAACGCGATCAGTCCGCCGGACGTGGGAACGCCTATGATGAAACGGAAACCCGCGCAGACCGCCGCTTCGGCTGCGAGAGCAAGCAGCGTGCGCAAAACATTGCCGTCCCGTGCAGACAGCACAAACAGCAGAACGGTCACTACGGCCGGCACGGCAAATCCGCCTACAGTCATCACGAACCCGTCCGTTCTGACCTCCGGCATGACGGCGCCTATTATGAGAGCGAGCACGATGAGAAACGTCAGCCAGCTCGTCATTCCCAATCTGTCGAAATATCTTTCCGCCGCGCCGAAAAACAAGAGCACGGCTACGATACCGAGTATGATTATCCCAGTAGTCATAAAAAATCGCCTCCATCATATAATGGTCGGCGATTTTTACGTTTTTATACGCGTCCGCATATGCGCCGCGATAACGGCGTCAGATATAATTCTTGCTCCATGTACCGGAATAAGAGAAAGCGTCCAGCTCATCGGACATATAACTTTCAAAACCGTATTCGTATTTGCTGTCCAGCCAAAACGCGTCGTAATTATACATCCTGACGCTTTCCAGCGTGACGGTCTGCTCGGGAGCGCGGAAATAACCCCGGGCATACTCTGCCGTACCGTCTTCCGAAGCGTATAAAGGAAGCGCAAGTATATCCGCAAATATTTCTTCCGCCTCTTCTTCGTGCAAAGGCGCTCCGAACGTCTCAAGAGAAAGCGTGCGCGTCGAACCGCTGCTGCCGGGCGCAGGCGAAAGATGAGTCGCGTCAGCGGTCATGTCGCAGCAGAACTGGAATTCGGTCGCGCTCATGGCACTCCCGGAGATATTGCCGCAAAGCGCAAACGGCATATTGGTATAGCTTAGATTCGTATTGTCGCTGCGTATCTGATACTTGAATACGTCGGGATCGCCGGAATCGTCAAAACGCTCAGGCGAAAAATCGTCTTTAAGATGAGAGACGAAATACAGATCGTCGCTTCTGTGAGAGTACGACCACTCGCCGTCCTCGGCGTCGCGCACCGGGTCTGTATAGCCGCCGAAGCGCACCTGACTGTTCTGGGTATCGAACACGATCACTCCGTCAAAGAATCCTATGGACGCGAGATACATGAAGTTGTTCGCCATGTTCGGACAATCGGAAACGAATATCTCATATTCGAGTTCATATCTCTCCCCGCCCGTTTCAAACGTGAACACGGCAACGGGATTGCGTTCAAACATATAATTCGCCGCCATGACCGCGGGAATGACGATACCGGCGGTGATAAGGATCACGGCGACTATTATCGCGGCAACGGCAAACACGCGCACTCTGCGGCGCTTGACCGCATACTCTTCTTCCGTAACGACGCGTTCACCGCGCGCCTCCGCCTCGTTTTTAAGACGCATCTCCTTACGCTCACGGGCAGTAAGTTCGCTTTTCACGTATTTTTTCTTCTTGCTCATTCTTCCGTACGGAACTCCCTTCCGCGCAGTGAGGATACGACTCCCTTTGCCGCGGTGAATGTAAGCGACACGGCTCTCAGCCGCTGTTCGTTTGCTTTGTATTTTTTATTTGCGGCGTAATCGCCGTATTTGCCGTCTCCGAGAACGGGCGTTCCCATGGCGGCAAGCTGCACCCGAAGCTGATGCGTCCTGCCCGTATGAGGATAAAGCATGAGACGGCTCAGCTCTCCGTCGCTGTCTATCGTTTCGTATGCCGCTTCGCTCTCCATTCCTCCGCGGACAGGCGCCGCATACGCCTTTACCCTGCCGTTTTCGGGATCTTTTACCAGCCAATGTCTCATTATGCCGCGCGGCGGACGAGGTACTCCCACCACCGTCGCGATATATTTCTTTTTGACCGTGCGCTCTTTAAACTCGCGCTCGAGTTCGGCTTTGACTTCTTTACTGCGCGCGAGCGCAACGATACCCGTCGTGTTTACGTCCAGCCTGTGTACTGGATAAAGCTCGCCGTAACGCGACGCAAGCGCCGCAGGAAGGCTCATCGTATCCGTATGCGCCGGCTTGTCCGCAATGACTACTGCCTCGTCCGCATAGATCACGGTTATGCCCGGCGCCTTTGCCGAAGTATAAGCCTCCACCCTGTCGCCTTCGGTAAGGGCGATGTCCGCCCCTGTGCGGACGCCGTTCACCTTGACCTGTCTGCCGGAGATAAGTTCCGCAAGGACGCGCCTGCCGAGAAAAGACAGCCGCTCCGCGAGAAGATCGGACAGATACATATCCCGGGGCGCAATAAGTTCGTATTTCATTTCCTGTCCTGCGAGCCGTTCTCCGACTTTTCGTCTTTTATCAGCCGCTCGAGATCGCTGATGAATTCCACAAACGTCGTCACGTCGCGGAAATCGCGATATACGGATGCAAAACGGACATAAGCCACTTCGTCCACGTCTTTAAGTCCCTTCATTACAAGCTCGCCTATCTCTTTCGAACTGATCTCCTGCAAAAGGGTATTGTATACCTGCTTTTCGACGTCGCCGACGAGCGCGTTTATCTTCTCCGCCGTGACCGGGCGCTTTTCGCACGCTTTAATCACTCCCCGGCGGATCTTGTCCGGATCGAACGGCTGTCTCGTTCCGTCTGACTTGACCACGAGTACGGGCGTGCTCTCTATGACCTCGTATGTGGTGAACCTGCGTCCGCAGCCGAGGCACTCGCGGCGGCGGCGTATGCTCGTTCCGTCCTCGCTCATGCGCGAATCTATAACTTTACTGTCCATGCAGCCGCACTTATTGCACTTCATGATATCCTCCGTATGTGTGGTATTATATCACGAAAAAGCCTGTTTTGTCAACCCATCACGAGTAAAGCATGCATTTACCGCCGCACCCGCCGTCCTGCGGACGCTCCTCGCGGCACTTACCGTCTTCTCCCATATCTATGAGTATCACGTCCGCTCCTATCTTGACTATACATCCCAAGGGAATGAATATATTCTGTTCCTTCGAAAAGAGCCCGCTCTTCTTCGCGGGCGCGACTATACCGAGAGCGGCTTTGCTCTCGACGGAAATTATCATATCCACGATGTGTCCGAGTTTGGAACCGTCGGCGGCGTTGACCACCTCTTTTTTCCTCAGCTCGCAGAAAGAGATCTCACTGTCCATAATATACCGTATATGCGGTATGTCCGCACATTGTGACGAAAAAACGCGCATACGGTCCTTTTTCGCCCCGACGTATAATACTGCCGCACGGACGGGAACAATAATAATCGGAGGAGGATCACACAAGATGAAAACAAGAGTGGAGATCGCAGGCATAGACACCGCCGCACTGCCCGTTCTTTCTCACGAAGAAGCGATGGAACTGCTCGTCAGAGCGCAAAACGGAGACAAAACGGCGCATGAACGCTTCGTCACTGCCAATCTCAGACTCGTTCTCAGCATAGTTCAGCGGTTTTACGGCAGAAAAGCCTGTGCGGACGATCTGTTCCAGGTAGGCTGCGTAGGGCTGATAAAAGCCATGAAAAACTTCAATACCGCGTATAATCTGCGTTTCTCCACATATGCCGTTCCCATGATCATCGGAGAGATCCGCCGTTTCTTGCGCGACGGCTCCGCGCTGCGGGTATCGCGCTCCCTGAGAGACCGGGCGTATAAAATACTTCAGGCACGGCACGACATCGAGACGACGGGAAACGGCGAAGCCACCTGCGAAGAGATCGCCGCATATATGGACATTCCCGTGCGCGAAGTGACTTACGCTCTCGACGCCATAGCCGATCCCGTGTCGCTGTACGATCCCGTATACCACGACGGAGACGAGACGGTGATGGTCATGGATCAGATATCCGACGCACGCTACGATTCGGAACGATGGCTGAGCAATATAGCCGTCGGCGAAGCCATGGACAAACTGCCCGAGCGCGAGCGCAGGATACTTGCGCTGCGCTTCTACGAGGGTAAAACTCAAATGGAAGTTTCGGAAGAGATAGGCATCAGTCAGGCGCAGGTGTCAAGGCTGGAAAAGTCGGCGATACGGCAGCTGCGCGATTCGGTGAGCGGCTGAACGAGCACGCGTCACAGTACCACGTCGAGTATCATCATAACTATAAATCCGGCGAGAAAACCGAGCGCCCCGGAGTGCGGATGCGATTCGCTCTTCGACCCGGGCAGAAGTTCCTCCGCCACGACGAATATCATCGCGCCGGCGGCAAACGCGAGCAGCCACGGCTGCAGTACGATGAGCTGCGACGCGAGAAAATAGCCGGCTATCGCGAATATCGGTTCGACGACGCCGCTGATCATACCGTATGCGAACGCCTTGCCGCGGCTGCCTGTGACTCCGCGCATGGGCAGCGA
>USNB01000105.1 GCA_900555875.1 uncultured Eubacteriales bacterium | reverse complement strand
TACACTTGTGCCGCGCCGTTCGGCGCGGTTATCTTTCATATCCGCCGCCTCACCGCGTATACGGGAAAGAGCGGACTTTAAGTCCGCTCTTTCCCGTGTGTTAGGAGAAAATGTTTGCAGTGGTGGATGATGGTGGTGGTTGCTGCAAACATAATGAAGATTGTCGGTAAACCATCTCGTGTTTACGATCGGATTATAACCCATCCGCCGAAAAAAATCAACCCCTTTGACACAAGTGGTATGTTTTTTTGCGTAAATTGCACATTCGGCGTAACAAACGGCGCAACTTCTGTGCTTTTGTGCCCGATCAGTGCGGTCATCTCCGGCGGATAACTCCCGACTCGGTCAGCCACGTCTCAAGCAGATCGTCGCAAACGGCGGCGTCGCTGCCGACCACTGAAAGAGGAGCGGCTACCTCAGCGCCCGGCGCCGAAGCGGCTATTTCCGCAGCGCTCTTTCCCGAACCGCTTCCCTCGTGAGTGCACAGAGGAAGGATGCGCTTACCCGTGAGATCGACGCTTTCGAGGAATGTAAATACCGCCATGGGCGCGGTGCCGCACCAATTCGGATATGCAAGTATCACGGCGTCGTAAGACGACATATCGGGCACGGGATCAGCCAAAGCGGGACGTATCCCCGCCGAATGCTCGGCTACGGCGGCAGCCACCGTTTCCTTATAAGTTTCGGGATACGGAGCGGCGCTCTTTATCTCGTATACGTCCGCGCCCGTCATTTCCCGTATCTTATCCGCAACGACGGCGGTATTGCCCTTGTTTATATAAACTATCCTTCCTCCGAAGTAGTTCTCGCCCTTATGAGAAAAATACGCTATAAGTAATTTCATGGTCATTTCCTTTTTGTTTCCGATACGGATATATTATCTCACGGACCCGCCGAACAGTCAAGCAAAAACGACACGGAAAGAGGCGTTACGACATCAGTATTTTTTTCAGAACGGCGGTCACGGCGTCTTCGTCGTTGCTGCCTATGCTCGGAAAAAGCGCGCGCATTCCCTCGGGAGCGTTCGATACCACATATTTTTCCCCGCACAGTCCGAGCATCTCCCTGTCGTTGAAATTATCGCCGAACGCAAGGCATTCCTCCGGACGTATTCCCGTTTTTTCCAACACGGCGGCGAGCGCCTTTCCCTTGTTCACGCCTTCGGGCGCCACGTCCACCCAATCGACGCCCGATATGACCTTTTCGGTGCCTTCGGGAGGGATGAGTTCTTTGTACACTTCTTCCGATCTGCCGTAGCAATATATGGCTATCTTGCATGCGGGAGCCTGTTCTTGATCTTTTCCGAATGCGCGTCTCCGGCGCAGATAGTAACGGCTCATCTCCTTCACGAATTTATCGTCGTCCGATCCGTACACCCCTTCGTGAGCGCAGCAACATACCGCATGCGCTCTGCCGTTCAGTCCCCTCACGAACGAAAGCACCTCTTTTATACTTTCGGGAGTCATCAGCGCTTGATCGGTGACTGTCATGCCGCGGCCGTTTATACCGCCGTTTTCTCCGAGTATATACATCTCGTCCGACAGCGGACGGAGCGTTTCGTATATATTGTCATACTGTCTGCCGCTCGCCGCAACGAATACCGTTCCTCTTTTCATCAGTTCGCCGACGACCTCGAAAAAATCTGCCGGCAGGCTCTTATCCGTATGGAGCAACGTTCCGTCAAGATCGGTCGCTATAAGTTTTATCATGCGATCCACCATCCTTCAGAGTCTAATTATAATAAAACGGGCGGCCGTTGTCAATCATGTGCGGGAAATGACAAAAATTTTACCTGTTATGTAAAATCAATGACTTTTTCCTTCGGACATGTTATACTGCATGTGTAAAAGTATATTCCATATTATCGGTGGTGAACATGCTGAAAATAGCTATAGTGGAGGACGACAAAGCGGATCGGGCAGCTCTCGTCAGATACGTTCAGACATACGGAGAAGAAAACGGAGAAACGTTTTCGATAAGCACGTTCGGCGATGGGCTGTCCTTTCTCGCCGCCTGCGAAACGGGATTCAATATCGTGTTCATGGATATAGAGCTCCCCTTTCTCGACGGTCTGAAAACCGTGAAAAAACTGCGGGCGGTGGATCAGAGCGCATCGGTGATATTCGTGACCAACATGGCCCAGTACGCCGTCAAGGGATATGAAGTGGACGCGCTGGATTTCGTGGTCAAGCCGGTGGACCGTTTTAATTTTTACATGAAACTCGAAAAGGCGGTGCGGCTGCAAAAGAAGCTGTCGGTAGGGACGATCATGCTCAATACCGATGACGGCATGATAAAGCTGGAACTTTCCGACGTACTGTACGCGGAGAGCAGCCTGCACTTCGTTTATTACGTGACCGAGACCGCACGCCACCGAGTGCGCGCGTCCATGAAGGAAACGGAGAGGCGCCTTGAGGGCTTCGGATTCGTGCGCTGCGGGAACTCTTTCCTCGTCAATCTCCGCCACGTCGGACGAGTACACTGCGACGACGTGGACGTC
Organism: uncultured Eubacteriales bacterium; assembly: GCA_900555875.1. Taxonomy (GTDB): domain Bacteria; phylum Bacillota; class Clostridia; order Christensenellales; family Pumilibacteraceae; genus Protoclostridium. The sequence continues at coordinate 2,047 of USNB01000105.1, read as the reverse complement.
GGCGGACACACTCTGCCCATCAGCCGCTCGCGCAAGAAACAATTCCTCGACGCGCTCGCGGTTTATTACGGCAACGGCGTGAGGTGACCATGACAGCCTTTTTCATCCAGCTCCTCATCCCCATGGGGCTGATGTTCTACCGTTTCCCGCGGCGAAAGCGATTCGTTCTGCGGCTCATCTCGGGCGGAGTCGTCTTTTGCGGGCTCTCCGCTTTATGGTATTCCCCTTCGGCGATACCGTTTATCCCCGAACCCGCGCAGTACTACCCGTATTACCTGACGGGATACGTTTTCGCGTTTTGCTACGCGCTGCTGTGCTTCGATATGCGCGTGTCGGATGTACTGTTCTTCTCCGTCGCGGCGTTTCTCATACAGAATTTCTCTCACCATGTATTCGAGCTGATCATGCGCATCGCGGGGGTCCCCGTACACGAGGAGTACGACAAGATCGGATATCTGCTCATCCTCGGGCTGATATACACCGTCGCATACACGCTGATATTCATCCTGTTCATGCGCCGCTACCGCGCGGAAGATCTCGCGGGACTGCCGCGCAGCAGCACGCTCGTAATCGCCGCGCTGTTCTTGCTGCTCATGATCGTGCTCGGCGTATATGTGCGGCATATCCGCAGCGACCTTCTCGGGATATACCCCGTCGCCGTAGGCTACGAGATATACTCCGTGACCCTGGTGTTGCTCATCCTCGCGCTGCAATTCGGACTTTTCAACAACGTGCGGCTGCGCTCGAGCAACGAGGAGCTGGAAAGCCGCCTTGAACACGAAGCAAAGTACTATGAGATAGCCCGCGCGAACATGGAGCAGATAAACATAAAGGTCCACGATCTCAAACACCAGATAGCCGCGCTCGGCAGGATCAGCGATCCGCGGCTGAGGCAGGACTCGCTGGACGAGCTGCGCGAAGCCGCGGACATATACGGCAGCATAGCGCGTACCGGCAATGCCGCGCTCGACAGCATACTCACGGAAAAAGGCATGTACTGCACCGCCAACGGCATAACGCTTTCCGTCATCGCCGACGGCGCGCTGCTCGACTCGTTCAAACACACGGACATATACGCGCTGTTCGGCAACGCGCTCGATAACGCCATAGAAAGCGTGATGAAGGAATCTCCCGACCGCCGCCTCATAGGGCTGCGCGTACAGGAGCGCGGAGGCATGATATGCGTACATGTGGAAAACTATTTTTCGGGCACGCTGCGCTTCTCGGGAGGACTGCCCGTGACGACGAAGGAGGATAAATCCTCTCACGGCTTCGGCATGAAGAGCATACGCTACATCGTGTCCAAATACAAAGGCAACCTTACCGTGAGCGCGGCAAACGATCGATTCTCACTGGATATGCTCTTTCCCATGAGTTAGCCCCCGCGCATGCCGAGCTTGCGCTTCGGCAAGACGAAATTACGGTGCGGACCGCGTCTAACCGAAGCGCGGAGCCGGCAAAAGCGTGAAAGCAATTTTGCTTTCACGCTTTTGCTGTAGATCGCCGCGCAAGGATAAATATTTCAGGCGGATATCGTTCGATATCCGCCTGAAAATTTTTAGGAATAATTATTTCTTCTTTCCGAGTTTCATTATGCAAGCCGCGAATCCCGTCGCCATCGTAAGGATGAGGAATACGAAACACGCGATAAAAGCGCCGTCGAGCCGGGTGCCGTCTATGGACGTGAGCACGTTGGATACGAACGCCATCTCGCTGTTGAAAAGCACTCCGAACGCCGCGATGTAGAAGATATACGGTACGAACGCTCCCACACCGAAGTCCTTGACGAGCACGAGCAGGTTGGTCACCCAGCCGAGCACGAGCATCGCCACCGCCACCCCCGACACCGGAGAGAACGAATTGCCGCCGCGCGCTACGTATATTATGAACGTAACGAGCCCGAACACGAAGGACGCCAGGGACACATACCATCCCGCGGTGCGGCTTTTAAGGTAATCTTTAATAAGCTGCATTTTCCTTTTCCTCCTTCTTTGCGAATATCATGTGCAGAGCGAGCATCACCGCGCTGCCTGCCGCCACGACCGCT
>USNB01000104.1 GCA_900555875.1 uncultured Eubacteriales bacterium | reverse complement strand
AACTGCGAGACCGATTTCGTCGCCAATACGGACGGTTTCCGCGCTCTCGTGGCAAAGGCAGCCAAAGTCGTCGCCGACTGCGATCCCGCAGACGTCGCCGCATGGATGGAATGCAAAACGGACGGCATGACGCTTACCGATCTTATAAACAACGAAACGTCCAAGTGCGGAGAAAAGATCACCGCCCGCCGTTTCGAGAAATTCTCGCTTTCCGGCAACGGCGTCGAAGAGATATATCTTCATAACGGCGGCAAGATAGGCGTTATGCTTGAGGTCGAGACCGATAAGCCTGCCACCGAAGAGGTAAGGACCATGGCTCACGATATCGCCATGCACATAGCGGCATTCTCGCCTTCCTATATCTATGAGACGGAAGTTCCCGAGGATTACGTCGCAAAGGAGAAGGCGATCCTTCTCGCGCAGGCGAAGAACGATCCTAAGAACGCAAGCAAGCCCGATGCCATTCTCGAAAAGATGCTTTCCGGCAGACTGCAGAAGAGCCTCAAGGAGATCTGTCTTATCGAGCAACCTTTCGCAAAGGATTCCTCGATCACGGTCGGTCAGCTCGTTGCAAATGTTTCCAAGTCCGCAGGCATGAACGTCAGACTCGTCAGATTCGTCAGACTCGTCATGGGCGAGGGATTGGAAAAGAAGAGCGACAACCTTGCCGAGGAAGTCGCGAAAATGAGCGGCAAATAAAAAACAAAAAGGAACGCTTCGGTGTTCCTTTTTCTTAAAAACGGGAATAAATGTACAGGGAGATCATTGCAGATGTATAAAAGAGTGCTTTTGAAGATAAGCGGCGAAGCCCTCGGGGGAGAAAACGGTGTCGGTATAGATCCAGCCATGGTGGATCATGTCGTCGATCAGATAATAGAGATACACAACCGCGGCGTGGAAGTGGCGGTCGTCATGGGCGGCGGTAACTTCTGGCGCGGCAGACAGGGCATCAATATGGACAGAGTAACGGCGGATCACATGGGTATGCTTGCCACCATTATGAACGGTCTTGCCCTTCAGGATGCGATAGAGAAGAAGAACGTTCCGTCGCGCCTGCAGACCGCGCTCTCGATCCCGTCGGTGGCAGAGCCTTTTATCCTCAGAAAAGCGCTCAGGCATTTCGAAATGGGAAGGATAGTCCTTCTCGCGTGCGGTACGGGAAATCCGTATTTTTCGACCGATACTGGCGCGGCTTTGCGCGCGGCGGAGATCGGAGCCGACGTTCTTCTCATGGCGAAAAACGTAGACGCCGTATACGACAGCGATCCGAGAAAAAACCCGAATGCCCGTAAATTCGAAAAGATATCCTATCTCGACGTTATAAATCTCCGTCTTTCGCATATGGATACGACCGCGATCACGACGTGCATGGAGAACAATATTCCCATAATAACATTCGATCTTGCCGGCAAAGATAATATCGTAAAAGCCGCGATGGGCGAGAAAATAGGAACATATATCTGCTGAACCGTCTCAAAACGGTTGTGTGCGGAAAGAATATGTGATATAATCACGTTATAACATAACGGAGGAGTAAAATGTTACCCGAACTCGAAGAAGAGCTTCTCGCTCTCGAAGAGAAACTCGAAAAGGCAGTGGATCATCTTTCTGCCGAATATGTTACCGTGCGCGCAGGCCGTGCGAATCCGAAGATACTCGACAACATCACGGTCGATTATTACGGTACGCCCACGCCGCTCAAGCAGATGGCGAACATCACCGTGCCGGAAGCGCGTATGCTCGTTATCAATCTGTTCGATAAAAGCGCGACGAAAGAGACCGTGAAAGCCATAGCGGCTTCCGAAATAGGCATCAATCCGACGGACGACGGCAAGGTGATCCGTCTCGTATTCCCGCAGCTCACCGAAGAGCGCAGAAAAGAGCTTGTAAAGCAGGTCAAGAAGATGTCCGAGGACTGCAAAGTCGTGCTGCGCAACGAGCGTCGCGATGCTCTCGATAAAGCCAAGAAGCTCAAGAAAGACATGAATTTCTCGGAGGATGAGCTTGCATCGTTCGAGAAAGAGGTTCAGAAGACCCTCGATAAGTATATCGAAAGCGCCGAAGAGCTTTATAAGGCAAAGGAAAAAGAAATACTTGAGATCTGACTCGGGAATACCCGTGCATATAGCCTTTATCATGGACGGCAACGGCAGATGGGCGAAAAAACGTCTGCTGCCTCGTAAGCTGGGTCACAGAGAGGGCGTCAAAACGATAGACCGCATTGCGGACTGCGTTTTTGAACGGGGGATAAAATATCTTACGCTGTTTGCGTTTTCCACGGAGAACTGGAAGCGCCCGGCTGATGAAGTTTCCGGGCTGCTTTCGCTTTTTGCGACATATCTTCGCCGCAAAATACCCAAGATGGTAAAGAACGGCATAGTCCTTCGCGTGATCGGTTCTGCCCGCGGGCTGGACGAAAAGCTGCATAAGCTGATCGCCGACGCCTATGAACGCACAAAATACGGTACTCGCGGCAATCTTACCGTATGCTTCGATTACGGCGGACGTGCGGATATAGTGGCTGCAGTCAATAAATGCGTGGAAGAGGGCAGAACGGTGGACGAAGAGACGTTCGGCGGCATGCTCCAGACTGCCGATCTGCCCGATCCGGACATAATAGTGAGGACGGGCGGAGAAAAACGCATAAGCAATTTTCTGCTGTATCAGATGGCATATTCGGAATTGTATTTTTCGGATACGCTGTGGCCGGAGTTTTCGGAGAAAGAATTGGATGATATCCTTGCGGCGTATGCCCGTACGGACAGGCGTTTCGGCGGGATAGATGAAGAGGGACAGGTATGAGAAACAGATGTTTATTCGGAATGGTCATGTTCCTTATCTGCGTGAGCGTATTGTTTCTTACGTTTTACGTATCGGGGCTCGTGTATGATATATTCATACTGATCCTCATGATACTCGCCGCTCACGAAATGACCAATGCTCTGGCTTTTCGTTTTGACAAGCCCGGTTTTGTCATGCAGGTGATCACGATACTCGTCAGTTATGCCGTATTCAAGACCGTCAGTGTTATAACGTATTATAAAGATCCTTACGGCTTTCACGCCATAATGGCTTATTTCATAGCGCTCGTGACGATGTTTATAATCGTGTTCGTCGCCAATATGGCTTCGTCGCGCAGAACGGGCGAGAGCGTCATCGCGTCGCTGTTCTGCATGATATATCCCGTAACGATCATGTTTTTTCTGATCGCGCTCAATCATCTGCCGGGAGCGAGCGGCGGACTGGCGTTCAACGGCTGGAGTTACGATCCGACGGCGGGCGGAGGCTATGTCCCGAACTACAGGGCGATATCCATGGTAATGGTATTTACCGCCGCGTCTGCGAGCGATATCCTCGCTTTCGCGTTCGGTTCGACGATAAAGGGACCTAAGTTCGCTCCTATGATAAGTCCGAAAAAGACGGTGTCCGGCGCTATAGGCGGTTTTGTCGGAGGTATGCTCGGCGGCGCGATAGTTTTCGGATTGTCATTCACCGGTCTGGCGGGACTTACTGGTCTGCATCCCAATATATGGATCAGCCTGATATTATATCTTTCGCTCGGGCTTTGCATAGGCGTGGCGACGGAAGTGGGCGACCTTATGGCGTCATACATCAAACGCTACTGTGAAGTAAAGGATTACGGGACTCTCATCCCGGGGCACGGCGGGATCATGGATCGCATAGACGGAATGATGGTCGCTGCCTTCGCATCGTTCATATATATGGCGATACTCGTTTATGTGTCCGGCGGAGGGCAATGACGAATGAAAAGAGTGGCAGTTTACGGCAGCACCGGAAGCATCGGCGTACAGACATTGAATGTTGTGCGCCGTTTTCCTCATGAATACAAGGTAGTGGCGCTTTCCGCCGGGAACAATACGCGTCTTCTCGAAAAACAGATCTCGGAATTTTTGCCGGAATACGCATCCGCCGGCCGCGACTTCGACGCATGCGGCGCTACTGCTTTTACGGGTAAGGACGCAGCTCTGCGCGTGGCTTCGGAAGCGGACGCCGATATTGCCGTTATGGCGATATCCGGCATGGATGCGTTAGCGCCTCTTCTTGAGTGCATAAGACGAGGGGAGCGCATAGCTCTCGCAAACAAAGAGGCCATAGTGTGCGCCGGAGATATCGTTCTCGGCGCGGCAGAGGCGAGCGGCGCGGAGATCGTGCCCGTGGACAGCGAGCATTCGGCGGTATTTCAGTGCCTTTCCTGCGGCGACAGGAGAGATGTCCGCCGCATAATACTGACTGCGAGCGGCGGTCCTTTTTACGGATCGCATGAGGATCTGTCTCTCGTTACACCGGAGCGCGCCGTAAAACATCCTACGTGGAATATGGGATCGAAAATATCTGTCGACAGCGCCACCATGGTCAACAAGGGATTGGAAATGATAGAGGCGAGCAGACTGTTCGGGACGAATGATGTCGATTACGTCATCCATCCGGAAAGCATCATTCATTCCATGGTCGAATTTAAGGACAATTCGACTGTCGCTTTGATGTCGTATCCCAACATGGAGCTTGCGATACAATATGCGCTGACGTATCCGCGGCGGGACGAGAATGCCGGCGTGCGCGCATTCGATTTTTCCCGTCCGCTTACGTTCGGCAGACCGGACGAAGAGCGTTTCCC
>USNB01000103.1 GCA_900555875.1 uncultured Eubacteriales bacterium | reverse complement strand
GCGAGGCTCCCTCGCTTTCGTTTACGGACAGGAGCGCCGCCGCGCCGCGGATCGGGACAGCAAAGCCGCGCGTGTTCATTCCCGTATTCCCGGGGACCAACTGCGAATACGATACGGCGAGAGCGTTCGAAAGAGCGGGTGCGGAGGCGGACATATTCGTCGTGCGCAACCGCAGCGCGGCAGAGATAGAAGCGAGCGCGGCGGAAATAGTGAAGCGCATCGGCGAGTGCAACATACTGATGTTCCCCGGCGGTTTCTCGGGCGGCGACGAGCCTGACGGCTCCGGCAAGTTTATCGCGACCACTTTCCGCAATCCCCGTATAGCGGACGCCGTGCGCGAGCTGCTCGCATGTCGGGACGGACTCATCCTCGGCATATGCAACGGGTTCCAGGCGCTCGTAAAGACGGGTCTGCTGCCCGGCGGCGATATAAGCGTCCAGGCGGCGGACAGCCCCACGCTTACGTTCAATAACATAGCGCGTCACGTGTCGCAGATATCCGAAGTGCGCGTCGCTTCCGTCAAGTCTCCGTGGCTGGCGGGCGTGAACGCGGGAGACGTTTTCGGCGTCGCCGTATCGCACGGCGAGGGACGTTTCGTCGCGCCCGAGGCGAGCCTTAAGGAAATGGCGGCAAAGGGCATGATCGCCACGCAGTACTGCGGTCCGGACGGCGTGCCCTCCATGAGATCGCCGTATAATCCCAACGGATCGATGTATGCGATAGAGGGCATAACCAGCGAAGACGGACGCATCTTCGGAAAGATGGGGCATTCGGAGCGCATAGGCGCACAGCTTTACAAGAACATACCCGCGCGTTTCGACATGAAGATATTCGAATCGGGCGTGAAGTACTTTAAGTAAGGGAAGGAGAGGACATGAAACTTGGAGTAGTGGGGCTGCCCAACGTGGGCAAGTCCACTCTGTTCAACGCGATAACGGATGCGGGCGCGGAGGCGCGCAATTATCCGTTCTGCACGATAGAGCCCAACGTAGGCGTGGTGGCTGTGCCGGACGAGCGGCTGGAAGTTCTCGGGAAGATGTACAACACCCGCAAGATAACGCACGCCATAGTGGAGTTCGTGGACATTGCGGGGCTTGTGAAAGGCGCGAGCCGCGGTGAAGGATTGGGAAACAAATTCCTCTCGCATATACGCGAGGTGGATGCGATAGTGCACGTCGTGCGCTGTTTCCGCGACCCCGACATCATACACGTGGAGGGCAGTGTGGATCCTCTGCGCGATATAGACACGATAAACACCGAACTTGTGCTCGCCGATCTCGAGAGCGTGGAAAAGCGCCTTTCGCGCGCCGAGCATCTCGTGCGCACGGGCGAGAAGAAGTATGCCGAAGAATACGAACTGCTCAAAAAACTCGAAGCGTGCCTGAACGAGGGCAAATGCCTGCGCACGCTGGGACTTAAGGGCGACGAAAAGGCGCTGATGGATTCCTATTTCCTGCTTACGGGAAAGCCGGTCATTTACTGCGCGAACATCGACGAGGCGGACATAGGCAGGTCGAACGAGCTGTCCGCCGCGGTGGAGGCGTTCGCAAAGTCCGAAAATGCCGAGTTCATCGAGATAAGCGCGGGCGTGGAGGCGGAGATAGCCGCTCTCCCCGCCGAGGAGCGCGCCGAGTACATCGAAGGTCTGGGGTTAGGCTCCAGCGGCCTCGACCGTATGATAACGAAGTGCTACTCTCTGCTCGGGCTGATATCGTACCTGACCGCGGGCGAAAAGGAAGTGCGCGCGTGGACGATAGAAAAAGGGACGAAAGCGCCTCAGGCTGCGGGCAAGATACACACGGACTTCGAGCGCGGTTTCATCCGTGCGGAAGTCGTCTCCTATGACGACATAGTTTCCTGCGGCGGATTCAATCAGGCGAAGGAAAAAGGACTCGTGCGCAGCGAGGGCAAGGACTACGTCGTAAAGGACGGCGACGTCGTACTGTTCAGGTTCAACGTCTGATAGCGTAAAATGCGGAAGGGAGCGGTATCATCCGTCTCCCTTTTTTGCATGTATCCCGACAAATTCATACATATTCCGACAAAATGAGCGGCGAAATGCCGTTAGCCTTGACATTGCCGTTCGTTTTGTGATAAACTTCTAAAGAATAAACATATATAAGCAAAGGAGAATCATCATGCCCATATCGGTCGTGTACGACCTGACCGATTATGCCGCGGTCAGAGCGATATGTATCGTACTGTCGTTGATACTTGCCGCCGTTATCCTCGCTACGGCTATCATCGGCTATATCAGGTCGGGCAGGGAACGGATGACTACGGAAGAAATAGACAGAGCCGAATACGAAGCTTTACGCGATCCGTCGGCGGATACCGCCGCGTCCGTAAGCTCGTCGGAGGACGACGAAGCCGGCGGGGAGAGCGGGAAATGAGCAGAAAGACAAAGCTTATCGCGGGCATAGTCCTCGCCGTTCTGGTAGCTGCTGTCGGGCTGACTGCCAGCGTGATCGTTACCGTGACGGGGGAGTCGCGGCAGCCTGTCATCGTGCGCGACGCGGCGTCGTTGACGTCGGCGTTCTCTTCGCATGAGGAAGGAACGATCGTGCTCGCAAACGATATAACGATAGACGGGGATCTTACGATAACGGATCTCCGTTCGTTCGACCTTTACGGACACAGCCTGACCGTGAACGGCAGACTGACCATATCCTCGGAGGAAGAAGGCGAATACGATTTCGGCGGCGACGCGCCCGACGGAGACGGTATAGGCGAAGGGCGCATATCTGCGGGATCGGTGTCGGTAGACGTTCCGAACGCGGATATCGATTGGTACGGCGGGCTGTCCGTCGCTTCACTCGGTTCGTTCGTGATAGAAGACTCGGGCAAACTCGTGTTCGGAGGCACGTTCGCGTACTCGGACGGGAGCGCTTCCGCTGCGCCCGGCATAGTGATGTACGGAGGCGATCTCGTGCTCTCTTCGGCGTCGGATAACATCGCATATGCGGTGACCGTTCCGGTCGGCGCCGATAACGTCCGCGTGGAAAACGGTATGTCTGCGGAGGGAGCGGCGGTATACGTCCAGACGGCTGCTTCCGTCAGGCTTGCCGGAAGAGTGAACGTCGCGGTGGACGACGGCAGTACGGACGTGACGCTGGACGCCGAGGAGAATGCGGACATCACCTTGGCAGACGGGATCGCCGCGAGCATAACGGGAAGAGCTTCTTCCGTTATCATCGGTCAGGGCGCCGCGGTGAGCGGAGACGTCGAGGCGGCGGGAAGCGTGGAAAACAACGGGATCGTATACGGAGATATCAGCGCGGGTACCGTTTCGGGAAAGGGGACGTATTCCGTCCGGGACTGATCATGCGATGATATGTGAATATGTACGGAGCGGCTTTTGTGCCGCTCTTTTGTTTTTGCGGCGTTTTTCTCCCGATATGTCCGTCAAAGAAGTTGAAAAACCTTGCGGATTGTGTTAAAATACCCTCATGGACTACAAAAAGAAGATCAGCGATGCAATAAACGATCCGCTCGTTGCTGCGGACGATATCATGATAGCGGCGGAAGGACACGGCGACTATGCGTTACCGTGTTTCAAGTACGCCGGAAAGCTCAGGAAGAGCCCGCAGGCGATCGCTTCCGATTTTGCCGTAAAGCTCGGCGAATGCGATTTTGTCGACCATACCGAAGTGGCGGGCGGCTATCTGAATTTTTACCTTTCCCGTGCGGCGTTCGTCCGCGACGCGATGACGGGAGACGACGGTCTGTCCGCCGTAAGAGAGGAGAACAAAGGCAGGACGGTATGCCTGGATTACTCGTCCATCAACATCGCGAAACCCTTCCATATAGGGCATCTCATGAGCACCGCGATAGGCGGTTCGCTGTACAGGATATATAAATACCTCGGCTGGAACGCCGTTGGCATAAACCATCTCGGCGATTGGGGCACGCAGTTCGGAAAGCTGCTCGCGGCATACAACGAGTGGGGAGACAAGAGCAGAAAACTCACGCTGAGCGACATGCTCGCGCTGTATGTGCGGTTCACCGAGGAGAGCGAGCGCGATCCCGCGCTCGCCGAGCGGGGCAGAACGGAGTTCCTTAAAATAGAAAAGGGAGATCCCGACGCCGTGCGCACATACGAGCTGTTCAAATCGACGACGCTGGAAGAGGTGAACAAGGTATACGCCCGCCTCGGCATAGTTTTCGACAGCTACAACGGCGAAGCATTTTACAACGATAAGATGCAGCCCATAATCGACGAGTTGGAGGCAAAGGGGCTTACTGAAGTCTCGGACGGCGCTCTCGTCGTGCGCCTGGACGATTACGGTATGCCGCCCTGCCTTATTACGCGCAGCGACGGCGCCACCCTGTACGCCACGCGCGACCTCGCGGCGGCGGAATACCGCGCGAAAACGTATCGCTTCGCCAAGAGCCTCTACGTCGTCGCCACGCAGCAGAACCTGCATTTCAGGCAGCTGTTCAAGGTGCTCGAACTTATGGGCAGGGAGTGGGCGAAAGACCTCGTACACGTGCAGTTCGGCATGGTGTCGTACGAAGGGCAGCCGCTGTCCACCCGTCACGGTCACGTCGTGTTCCTCGCCGACGTCATCGAAAACACCGTCTCCGCCGCGCGCCGCATAATAGAGGAGAAGAATCCCGCGCTCGAAAACAAGGAAGAAAC
>USNB01000102.1 GCA_900555875.1 uncultured Eubacteriales bacterium | reverse complement strand
CGGGGGAAACCGCCTTCTTTTCAAAGAAGGGGGTTTCCCCCGCAAAAATATCTAAAATGTTTCCCGCGCGATAATATCGGATATTGCATAAATCGAAGCGCACCGCCCTTGCGCGTGCGCAAGAGCGGTGCTCAAGATTGTCAGTCTACTGCTTTCATGGAGTCTGCCATATTGATCTTGTTCAGCTTCGGCAGGAGCATCAGATCGACCAGACCGCTGAACAGGAACGTCAGCGCGATCGTGACCACATAGCTCCACCAGCTTACGGAGAAGGGGAATATCATGAAACTTGAACCTATGCCGTTGAGTATGAACGCCAGAAGTCCGAGTCCCATACCGATCCCGAATATGACCCCGAATATGACGAGTACCATTATTTCTCTGAATACGTATCCCGAAACTTCCCGTCGTCGGTATCCGAGAACTTTGAGGGTGGCGATCTCTTTCCGCCGCTCGCATATATTGATGTTGGTAAGGTTGTACAGCACTATGATGACGAGCATTCCCGCCGCTACGACGAGCACGAGGGTGACAAGTCCTATCGTGGACATGATATTGTCGAACAGCTCTTTCATGTCGTCGGTGAAAGTCACTCCGCTCACGCAGTCCAGCGAGTACAGCTCTTGTTTCGCCGCGCTCTGCGTATCTGCGTTTTCGGCGGAATCGGTGGAACGCACGAGTATGGTATTGTTCTCGGGAACCGATTGACCGAACGCCGTTTCATAGCTGTTCGAGCCGAGGAACAGCCAGCACTGCGAATATATCGTCGTGACGCCGGTGACTTTCAGCGTTGCGCTCTCGCCGGTGGACAGGCGCACGAATACGCTGTCGCCTTCGCCTATCCCGTAAGCGCGGTGCAGACCTTCGGAGATGATGACTGAGTCTGCGTCGTAAGTTCCTTCGATCTCCATATAGCCGTTCAGCGTGGCGTTATCCGTAACGATGATGTTGATCGTATCGCTGTTTTCGTTGTTTTCTCCGCAATACAGCGTTCCGTTTGCTTCGTATATGGATATATGATTGCTCTCGTCTCCGAGATATTTTGCGAGAGTATCGTAGTCCGCAGAACTTTCGTAACCGCTCTTGACGCCTATTTCGAGATCGTACGAGAATATCTGCTCGAATTGCAGCTCGTTGACCGCGTTCATCGTGTTCATCAGTCCGAAGCCCGCGAGTATGAGCGCCGAGCATCCCGCGACGGAAAGTACCGTCATGATAAGATTACGCTTGAACCGGAATATATTGCGGAACATCGCCTTGAACTTGAATGACAGGCGTTTCCATATGGGAGTGCGTTCGAGCAGTATGCGTTTTCCGGGTTTCGGAGCTCTCGGCTGAAGTATGGATGCGGGCGTTTCCCTGAGAGAGGACCAGCACGCGCCCGCGGTGACGAGTATGACCGCCGCCACCGTGCCCACGAACGCGATCACGCAGAACAGCCAGTCGGCGGAGAACAGGAGCGTGGGCAGCATATACATCGAGCCGTATGCGTTCCATAGTACGAGAGGGATGAGGAACGCGCCGAACGGTACGCTTATGATACACCCTAATATCGCTGCCATGACGCTGTAAAAGATGTATTTGCCCACTATCTGCGAGCCGTTATATCCCAGCGATCTCAGCGTTCCTATTTGTCCGCGGTCGTCGTCCACCATCCTGACTATGGTGGAGAACGCGACGAGCGCGGCTATGACGATGAAAAATACGGGGAATATGCCCGCTATCTGCGCCACTTTGTCTATATTGACGGACATGCTGTAATACGACGTGTTCGTCTTTCTGTTCAGCACATACCAATCGTCGCTGCCGTCAAAGCTCTCGATGAGCTGCTGTACGGAAGCAGAGTAACCGTCGTAGTCTTCGGTGAACGCCGTTTGGGCGGCAGTACCGCCCGCATCCACCCACAGCGCGGTATAATAGGGAACAGAGGTATAACTCAATATCGATGACGTGTCTGAAAAATACGGCGTCTCCGCTGTTATCGTTCCTGCCGCGCCGAATACTATGATATCCACCGTACCGTTGCCTATCGTGCATGATTCGTTGGATTGCGAGAAGTACAGCGGGGAAGATGCGATACCGACGACTTTCAGTTCGTTACCATCGTTGGGCACGAGCGGAGCGTCGTCTGCGTTGCCGCTGCCGTAGGTGAGCACGTCGCCCACCGCTATGTCGTACATATCCCTGAACGGAGTCACGGCGACCACTTCTCCGATCTCCGTCGGCCATTCGCCTTCGATAAGAGTGAGGGAGTTGACGGAAGTCAGTCCTTCCTTGCCGTTCTCTCCGACGGAGAACACCCTGACCGCTTTTTCCGCGGTCTCGCCGGGTACGGAGTAATATACGTCCGCGCTGACTACGCCCTCCGCCGTAGCGATGATGCCGTTGTTTTTGAGCTCATCCGTGATGTACTGCACGGTGTCGTCGCCCGGAAGAGTATCCGAGAGCGCATTCATGTCTTCCATGAACTGCTGCCGTTCTTCCTCGTCCATCCCCAGGATGTCGCCTATATCGATGCCTTCCGGCATCTCGGTCACGGCGGGGTATATCGTATAGTCGTAGTAATTGCTGTTCGCGAAATACTCGTTATACGAGTTTTTCATGTCCGGAGTAACGAAAGACAGTCCCATCATGATGGCAACGCCGAGCGCGATTATGCCCGTTATCGCCATGAACCGGCCGAAACTGCTCCCGAATTCCTTGAATACTATTTTTGCATGTTTGAGCATGGTTTCACCGCCTTACCCCATGCCCGTTACCATACGAGCTCTTCTACGGGGATAGGATGTTCGTTGCGTCTCTCAAACGCTATCTTTCCGTTCTTGATACCGAATACATGATCCGCCATTTTCGTCAGCTCGGAGTTATGGGTTATTATTATGACGGTCTTTCCGCTTTCGCGGCATATCTTCTGTAACAGTCCGAGGATATTCTTGCCGGTCTCATAGTCCAGCGCGCCGGTCGGTTCGTCGCAGAGGAGTATTTTGGGGTTTTTCGCTATGGCTCTCGCTATCGCGACGCGCTGCTGCTCGCCTCCGGACAGCTGGGCGGGGAAGTTCTTCATGCGGTCGCCCAGTCCCACGCTTTCCAGCGTGGCTTTGGCGTCGAGAGGATTGCGGCAGATCTCATTTGCAAGCTCCACGTTTTCAAGAGCGGTCAGGTTCTGCACGAGGTTGTAGAACTGAAAGACGAACCCGACGTCGTAGCGCCTGTAAAGCGTCAGCTCTCGCGAGGTCATCTTGCTTATGTCCTTGCCGTCAAGTATGACGGAGCCGGACGTGGCGGTATCCATTCCTCCGAGTATGTTGAGCACGGTCGTTTTTCCGGCTCCGCTCGGTCCGACGATGACGCAGAATTCGCCTTCGTCTATAGACAGCGTGACCCCGTCTGCGGCATATATTTTGTTGCCGCCCATGTCATAGATCTTATACACGTCTTTCAGGTTTACGAAGGCGTGTTTTACTTTTTCTTCCGGAGCGATCTCACTCTGTGTGTCGGTGTTTCTCATGACCACCCTCCTTGTTTCGGACAGACTCGTTTATGTTACGCTTTTATCATAACGTATCAACTTTAATTACATATTAAGCCTTGTAAAAGATTGTGCTTGTTCTGTGAAAAATTGTGTATTTGCGGTAACGAAACAAGGCGCTCGCGCGCCTTTATTCTTCATATTTTTACTTTTTTGCGCCGCGCTTTTGCGTGCGAAGCGTCATTAACGCATTCATGCCTGTCGCGATAAAGAACGGATCCTGTATCGCGGATATCATGGCGCGCCCGGCAGGACGGCAGACGTCCCTTGTCGGTTCGATCGTCGGCGACATATCGTTGCGCATATAGACTGCGGTCTCATATGCCGCGGGCGTCTTCGTCGTGCTGCCGGCGTCCGTGTCGGTCGCTCTGAGGAGATCCGTATCATTCATACATTCCGCCCTCCCGTATCGGTTTCCATATATATTATACACCGCATCCCGCGATATGTCAATACCTGCTATCCGCGTCGCGCCTTGACAAGCGTGCGCTTCGGGATTATAATATAGTCGATGAAGATATGTATCGTAATAAATGCTTATTGGCAAGCCGGCTGCGTGACCGAACAGGCGGAGCGCATCGCCGCCGAACTTAAACGTGCGGGAGCGGATGCAACGATCGTCCGCAACGGCTTTCTGCCGTGCGCCGTCGGTCGCGGCGGCATCGTAAACGAGCTTGCCGGCATATACGACGCCTGCGTATACCTCGATAAGGACAAATACCTGTCCGAAATGCTCGAAGCGTGCGGCATGCGGCTGTTCAACCGTCATGCCGCGGTGAGACTGTGCGACGACAAGATGCGAACGTATATAGCGCTCTCGTCGCACGGCGTCCCCGTGCCGTATACCGTACCCGCGCCGCTGTGCTATACGCCTTCCGCGAGCCCGCGCGCCGACGTGCTGGACGGGGCAGAGCGGCGCATAGGCTATCCCATGGTCGTCAAAACGTCATACGGTTCGGGAGGAAAGGGCGTTTACAAGGCGGACTGCCGCGCAGATCTCGAGCGGACGGAGCGTGAACTGCTGCGCGTTCCGCATATATGGCAGGAATTCATAGCTTCCGGCGCCGGGCGGGACGTCCGCGTCATAACGGTGGGCGGGAGAGTGCTCGGGGCAATGCTGCGCAGCGCGCCGGAGGGCGAGTTCCGCTCCAACATTGCGGCGGGCGGTATCGGCAAGC
>USNB01000101.1 GCA_900555875.1 uncultured Eubacteriales bacterium | reverse complement strand
GCCATACGCAAATGCTGCATGCGCAGCGATATATTTACCGAGCTGATGATAGCCAGCCGCACGAAACAGAAATGCGACGCGCTCGCGGCAGACCTCGCGGGCAAAACGGCTACCGTCGTCACTACCGCGGAAGTGGATGCGGACGACCGCGCGGCGCTCGTCTCGCTAATCCGCTCATACGCGCCCGATCTCGTGATGAACATCGCGCTGCCCTATCAGGATCTCGCGATAATGGACGCGTGCCTGGAGTGCGGAGTGGATTATCTCGACACCGCCAACTACGAACCGGAAAATACCGACGATCCCGAATGGCGCAAAGTCTACGACGAGCGCTGCCGCCGCGAAGGATTTTCCGCATATTTCGATTATTCGTGGCAGTGGGCATACGACGAGCGCTTCCGCAAAGCGGGACTGACCGCGCTGCTCGGTTCCGGTTTCGATCCGGGCGTAACGCAGGTGTTCTGCGCTTATGCGAAAAAGCATCTGTTCGACCGCATAGACACAATAGACATACTCGACTGCAACGGCGGCGATCACGGCTATCCGTTCGCGACCAATTTCAATCCAGAGATCAATCTCCGCGAAGTGTCCGCGCCAGGCTCGTACATCGAAAACGGCAAATGGGTGGAAGTACCCGCAATGAGCATAAAGCGCGAATACGATTTCGACGGCGTGGGGCGCAAGGATATGTACCTGCTCCATCACGAGGAGATAGAGTCGCTCGCGAAGAACTTCCCCGAAGTGAAACGCATACGCTTCTTCATGACCTTCGGGCAGAGCTATCTGACGCACATGAAGTGCCTCGAGAACGTCGGCATGCTCTCCACAACGCCCGTCATGTACGAGGGCCGCGAGATAGTGCCCATACAGTTTCTTAAAGCGCTCCTGCCCGACCCTGCGTCTCTCGGTCCGCGCACCAAGGGCAGGACGAACATAGGCTGCATATTCACGGGCGTAAAGGACGGCAAACCCGCTTCCGCGTATATCTATAATATATGCGAGCACGAGGAGTGCTACCGCGAGGTCAAGTCGCAGGCCATATCGTACACGACGGGCGTGCCCGCCATGATAGGCGCCATGCTGGTCGTGAAAAAGATATGGAAGGGTCCCGGCGTGTTCAACGTCGAGGAGTTCGACCCCGATCCGTTCATGGACGACCTCGGGCGCTACGGCCTCCCCTGGAAGATAGTCAAAGATCCTACTCTGGTGGAGTAGAGGTTTTTTAAGGGGGAGGGCCCCTCTTTGAAAAGAGGTGTCCTCCCCCTTAGACCCCCTCCCCCGAGAAACTTAAACCGAACTTTCTTAATATACCTCATGTCGGGCGAAACCTCTGCATGGAGCATGTCGACATAGAGGCAAATAATGAAACATCTAATGAAACATCTTTGAAAAAGGTGTCCCTCTCCCCGAGAAACTTAAACCGAACTTATCCTATTATTATAGTCGTTAGCCGATATGCCGTTATTACGGTATTGCCGCATAAAAAACAAGGAAAGGTCATTTGAGTTTTTCGGGAAGGGGGGATGCAAGGGGGGAGACCCCTTTTTGCAAAAAGGGGTCTCCCCCCCTTGCGCAAAACCCATTCCAAGAAAAAATGAAAACACCGGCATATATAATAGACGAAGCGCGGCTGAGGCGCAACTGCGAGATACTTGCGGACGTCAGAGAAAAGGCGGGCTGCAAAGTACTGCTCGCGCAGAAAGCGTACTCGGCATACGAGACATATCCCGTCATAGCGGAATACCTTGACGGGACGACCGCGAGCGGGCTGTACGAAGCGCGGCTGGGCTGCGAAAAGTTCGGCAAAGAGACGCACGTATACAACCCTGCGTATAAGGCGGACGAATTTGACGAGATACTGAAATATGCGGATCACGTCACGTTCAATTCGCCGGCGCAGGTACGGCTGTATGCGGAAGCCGCCAGAGCTGCGGGAAAAGAAACGGGGCTGCGAGTCAATCCCGAATGCTCGACGCAGGAAGGGCATGCGATATACGATCCGTGCGCTCCGTACTCGAGGCTGGGCACGACTCTCGGAACGTTCGATGAAAGCGTACTGCCTCTGCTCGACGGACTGCACTTCCACACGCTGTGCGAACAGGATGCGGACGCGCTGGAAACGACGCTGGACGCATTCCTCGAAAAGTTCGGCAGATATCTCCGCGGCATGAAATGGCTCAATCTCGGCGGCGGACATCATATCACCCGGGACGGTTACGATACGGCGCGGCTCGTGCGCTGCATAAAACGCGTGCGCGAGGAATACGGATGCGAAGTATACATCGAACCGGGCGAAGCCGTCGTACTGAATGCGGGGACGCTTGTCGCGAGCGTGCTCGACGTCGTATATAACGGCAAACCGATAGCCATACTCGACGCGTCCGCGGCATGTCATATGCCCGATGTCTTGGAAATGCCCTATCGTCCCCCGATAACGGGACTGTTTTCGCCCTCTCCTACCCGAGACGCCGCCGATCTTTACGCCTTCGCGGGAGAAGGCTACGGAAAAATTTCCGAAGCCGCCGATCCCGGGTCAAAAGCATGCGAATGCCGTCTCGCAGGAGCGACATGCCTTGCCGGAGACGTTATCGGCGATTGGTCGTTCGACACAGCGCCCAAACCCGGCGACCGCATAGTGTTCGGAGATATGGCGCTGTATACGATGGTCAAGACGAATACTTTCAACGGCACTCCGCTGCCCGATATCGTTTTCCGACGCACGGACGGCAGAACGGAACTGCTGCGGCGGTTCGGATACGACGATTTCAGAAGCAGGCTCTAACGGCAGCAAGGAACACGCAGCGGATCCCGTGATATAAATATATTTCCGACCGAAAACGCGCCCGTTTGCATCGGGGCGCGTTTTTGCCTATCCTATTTAATAAAAAGGGCTTGCCACAAAGCTGCTATTATGGTATAATCTGATCAAGGAGGTAATAGATGGAAAACGAAAACGCGGCGAGGTTTTTGCGGAGCTATAACAGTATAGAATCGCGCTTGAAGACGATATACAGCGTCCGCCCCACTCAGAACTTCACCGACCTGGTCAAGCGGTGCAGCGATATGAACATCACCGTCCGCAGGTATTGCAACGAGCTGATCGACTACGGCAAACTGCGCAACGCCATCGTTCATCATACGGCGGGCGCAGGAGAAACGGTCATCGCGGTACCCTGCGACGAAGTGGTGGATAACATCGAATACATCGAACGCCAGATCTGCCGTCCGCCCAAGGTTACGGACGCATTCAAGGTAAAAAAGATAGTAACGGTATTCGCCGACGATCCGCTGATAAAAGCGGCGCGTGAATTTGCCGAGAACAGGCAGAAAACCGTCATCGTCTACGATCACGGAAATATGACGGGAGTCATAAATTCATATGCGCTGTACGGCATCATCGCCGGCGTCGCCGAGAAAGGCGAGGATCTTACGGCATATCTGTCGACTACGCGATGCGGGGATGCGGTCGACGTAAACGAAATGGAGAATTACTGTCTGATGAACAAATACGCCACAGTGCTCGACGTATTCACCGAATTTGAAAAACGAAGATCGCTCGTTGCCGTTATAATAACGGAAAACGGGGTGCTCGGCGAAAAGGTCATCAGCATAGTCACGCCCGCCGATTTTCCGAGAATAAACAAATTCTTGGAAAACTACAATGTTAAGCCATTTTGATTGCCAAACTTCTTGCCGTTTTTGCAAAAATTTTTTCAAAAAGGTCTTGACAAACGCAAAATTTATGGTAGAATAATGGTACAACAAACGAGCAAACAAGGGTGTCGGCGACAGCCGGAGCGCCGGTAGCGAAAGCAATGCTCGAATGGTCTTCGTAGGATCGGACGAAAGCGAAGAGCGGACGCGAGATCTGCAAATGCCCGGACGAAAGTAAGGGAAGCGAAAGCCGATCGCGATCGTAAGACAGACGAAGAACATTTAAGCGGAGCGGAAACGAAAACGCACCGAATGTCGCAAACGAACGTTTTTCACAGCAGACGCCGAGCGGAAGCGTACGGACCGCAAAGCGGAGAAACGCAAGTTGAACCGAGTGAGCAAGGGAGTTGTGGCAGAACGGCGAGCGTAAACATACGCCGCGAACCGATCGCAATTACCTATCCGCGCGATCAATCCAGATGCCATAGAACGCCGAGTATATCGTAGGTACGGAGCGAACGAAGACAGATCGTTAAAAACGGATAGCGTTAACATTCAACGGGGAATGGTGAGAGCGACGGCAGCGCGGAGAAACGTATGCCGAAGACGTGAAAAGAAAAGAAAAATTCTTACGGATCGCATTTGACACCGAGTACAAAGAAGTACAAAAAATATGGGTCAGAAAGAGTAAGTAAGATCCGTTAAAAGATAACTTTTCGGAATCAAGCGTACTTCGAACGATCACCGATATGTCGGTAGCAGGCGGCGCATGAGCACATGCGCCGCCTAAGTTTTTTGTCTTTGCGCACTGCCCTTTCCTTGCGCGTGCGCAAAGACAGAGCGATATCCGATATTTTCGCGGGAAACCTTTTTGAGGAATTTTCGCGGGGGAAACCCCCTTCTTTGAAAAGAAGGCGGTTTCCCCCGCACCCCTTTCCGCCAAGAAACTTAAATTAAATTTATCTTCTCAATAACCTTTAACTTAATAACCCTTAATAAATCAAATTTATCCTTTAATAAAACTTATCCTTTTTTTATTTCGACAGAACGTTGCTTCGCGCTCCCCTG
>USNB01000100.1 GCA_900555875.1 uncultured Eubacteriales bacterium | reverse complement strand
AAGCTCGTGCGCGCAGCCGTCGAAGTGCCCGTCCAGCAGCTCGGCAAGTTCAAAGGCAAGGTTATGCTTGCTCCCGACGCTTCCGAATCCGAAGCTCTTGCCGCCGCCCTCGCCCTCCTCGGCGTCGACTCCGCCAAAAAGATCATCTACAAACCGGGCAAGATCATAAACATAATAGTGTGAACGAAACAGCAACGTATGACACAGCACCGAAACGGACGCGGTAACGCGTCCGTTTCGTCCGTTTTTCCGTTTGAGACTTTTACAGTCGCGATCCGCTGCGACGAACACGTCTCTTATACGATCCGTGTGTTCTGTTCATCCGTATTCACAGAAAGGGATATGAAGACCGGTTTCCCTTGAGTCATCATCGTATGTATCCGCTTATTTCATCGGGAATACTTCGTCGCATACGCTCCTCGTGGCGTTCGCCGCTGCGCGGCTCGGCTGAGCGAACCGCTTTTGCTCCGCTTTGTTGCGCAAAAGGCTTCGCTTTTCCCGATGAGTGTACCAAGCAAAAAGCACAACTAAACGTTGTGCTTTTGCTTGGTACACTCATCGGGAATCGAACCCGAACCTGCGGCTCCGGAGGCCACCGTTCTATCCGTTATACTATGAGTGCTCGGATCTTCTCATTCCGACTGCCTGATTATTTTACTCGTTTTTGGAAATTATGTCAAGGGAATGCGGGAGGCAGAGCGGGGAATAGTCCGCGCGTATGTCGATTTTTTCAAAATCGCGGGCGGCCTCGGGGAAATTCGCGTTTTCTCTCTATCCACCGTATGCGGGTCCGCCGTTTATTCGATAAAAAAATAACTATTAGAAATTGATTATACCTATTTACAAAACGGAGCCGATGGTTTATAATATATACGGCTTGAAAAACGAAAGGCCGAAAATAAACAATGATAGGGAGGAAATATGTCGGAAAAGAAAGTATTGCTCAAGCGTCCCAACAAAGAGATATATGCGGAGGGCGATCTGCTCGTTAAGAAATTCGACAAATCGTTCCGTAAATCGGACATACTCAACGAAGCGATAAATCAGTCGCGCGTTGCCGAGGCAGGGCTGAACGTTCCCGAGATCTACGACGTAAGGCTGAACGACGACGAATATTCCATCGTTATGCGTTACATACGCGGCAAGAGCCTGGAAGAGCTGATGAAAGAACAGCCCGAAAAGGCGGACGATTATCTCGAGATGTTCGTGGAAGTGCAGCGCGACATGCACAAATACAATGTGCCTCTGCTCAACCGCACCAAGGAGAAGTTTACCCGTAAGCTGTATGAGGCGAATATAGACGGCAATATCAAATACGAGCTGCTCATGCGCCTCGAAGGCATGCCTACGCACTTCAAGCTCTGTCACGGCGATTTCGATCCGTCCAACATCATAATAGGCGACGACGGAAAATCGTATATCATAGACTGGTCGCATGCGACCACCGGTAACGGCAGCGCGGACGCCGCGAGGACTTACCTTATGTTCAAGCTGCGCGGCAAGGACGAACTTGCGGAGAAGTATATAGACGTGTACTGCAAGCTCAACAACACCACGCGCCACTATGTATTCAAGTGGCTGCCCATCGTGGCTGCGTCGCAGTCGGTCAAAGGAAAACCGGAGGAGCGCGATTTTCTCCTTCAGTGGGCCACCGTGGTCGAATACGAGTAATATCGCAGATACCGCAGCGGATATAATAACGCCGTCCGGCAGACGCCGGGCGGCGTTTTCTCTTCTTTTTGCCCCGATAACGGACGTTTTTCAGCGTTTTAAAAATTTTTTTGAAAAATTTTCGGAAAATTACGTAAAAATGCACCGTTTTTTACGTCTATATATAGAGGGAGTTTGACGGAAAGGTTTATCCGTAAGCATCCTTATGCGCCGCGCCGGAGGAAGATTCGGTTTCCCGCGCGCCGCGCGATGCGCAGCATGCGTATCGCCGTCACAATGCCACCTACCCAATCCCGGAAGAGCGAAGGCGGGCGTCTGCCACGTTTCGCTCTTTCTTTTTGAGTTCGGGCGGTCGCGCGGCACGGTTTGCCCGCAGCCCGGACTCGCCGCATACCGTGCGGAGAAATGTTCTTGACAGGCGCTATGCAAAAGTGTTATATTTATATCGTGCGAATGACGGAGGGGAAGGTATGAAACTCATCAAAGCTCTTTTCGGACGAACTGCGCTGACCGTGCTGGCGATATTGCTTCAGCTGTTCGTGAGCATAGCCCTCGTATGGCTGATGGATATCATCATTCATGCGGCAATAGGCGATTCCATCATGGTGGGGCCTTATACGCTGCCCACCGTTATAATCGCCGCGGCGGACATAATCATCGCTCTCGTGACCTCCGTCCGCATAGTCGTGCGCGACATGTCGCCCGACGAAAAGATGAGCTGGCTGGTCGTTCTCGTATTCGCGCCCATAATAGGCAGTCTGCTCTATCTGTTTTTCTCGCACACCTATCTTCCGCGCGCCAAAGCTCTGCTGTATATGGATATACAGGCGCGTTCCGCAAAATATTACACAGGCAAGGACGACTGTTCGGACGCGCTCGGCGAATACGTCCGCTGCAGCCGGTTCATAACGGATACGTCCGGCTCGCGTCCGCACAGATATTCGGACGTAGTGTATCTTCCGTCCGGAGAGGCTTTCTGGGAAAAGCTCAAGGAAGAGCTTGAAAAGGCGGAGAAATACATCTTCATGGAGTATTTCATAATCGAGCGCGGTAAGATGTGGGACGAGGTGGAGCACATCCTCGAGCGAAAGATCGCGGAGGGCGTGACCGTCAAAGTCATGTACGACGATATAGGCAATCTCACTCATGCGAAACGCGGTTTCTGGAAGGAGCTGAGGGCAAAGGGCATAGAGTGCCTGCGTTTCAATCCGCTTCGCCCCGTACTCAGCGCGGTGCACAATAACCGCGACCATCGCAAGATAACCGTCATCGACGGCAAAACGGCTTTCGTCGGCGGAGTGAACTTTGCGGACGATTACATAAACGAGACGCATACGCTCGGGCAGTGGAAGGACTGCGCCGTAATGGTACGGGGAGAAGCCGTGCAGCCGCTCACTATAATGTTCCTTACGATGTACGATTCGCAGGACATAACGCGCCTCGAGAATTACGACGAATTCATGCCGGAGTATTACGAATACTTCGACGAAGAGGGGATAGTGCAGCCGTTCGCCGACGGGCCGCGTCCGCTTTATCCCACGCATGTCGCCGAGAACGTCATCCTCGACATGATAAACGGCGCCAAGAAATACATTTATATAACGACGCCCTATCTCATCATCAACTATAACCTTCAGAGCGCGCTCTGCCGTGCGGCGATGAGCGGCGTGGACGTCCGCATAGTCACGCCTCGTATCCCTGATAAGAAGATAGTGTTCTGGATAACCCGCCGCAATTATAAGAAATTGCTCAGGTGCGGCGTGCGGATATATGAATATCTGCCCGGTTTCATCCATGCCAAGACGTATATAAGCGACGATACCGTGGGCATGGTGGGCACGATCAATATGGACTACAGGTCGCTCGTGCATCATTACGAGTGCGGCGTGTGGATGTATAAGACGGCGTGTCTCGAGGATATACGGCGCGACGTCGAACGCACGCTGACCGAATGCGAGGAAATGACGCCCGAGACTGCGCGTCAGTCCGTTCCCAAACGCGTGATCAGCGCGATAGGTTCGCTGTTCGCGCCTATGCTGTGAGGATGCAATGACATACGACGACGTTATGCGCGAGCTGTATTCGCTCGCGGATGAAAAATTCAGAGCGTTCACCGTCCGTCTGCTCCGCTGCCGCCGCGAGGTGGCGGGAGTGCGCACTCCCGCGCTGCGCAGGCTCGGAAAACGCATAAAAAAGGAATTCCCCGGCTTTGTCGAGGAATTTTTCGCTCGTCCTTCCGTCACGCATGAAGAGGTGCTGCTCGCGGGCTGGCAGACGGGCAGGGACTATGACGCCAACGTGCGCTTGTTTTCCCGGCTCATCCCGATCATGGACAGCTGGGCGCAGACCGATCAGACGATAACGGCTTTTGATTGGGCGCCGGACAAGGAAAAGCTGATAAGCGATCTCGGTTTTCTTCTCGACGGAGGGGAATACGAAAAGCGCGCATACGTCATGCTGCTCATGACGAATTGTATGACCGCCGATACGTTTTATATAACGGAGCGCGAGCTGCCGCGCGTCCGGTTCGGGGAATATTATGTGGACATGGCGGCGGCATGGCTGCTCTGCGAGGCGGCGATAAAGCTGCCCGAGCGGGGGAATGCGCTGCTCGGCATGCCTTTCGTCACGCCGTCCGTAAGGAAAAAGACGCTCGGCAAGATGCGCGATTCGTTCCGGATAAAATAGATCATCGCGCCCGAGGCAGGATAAAATTGTGCCGCTCAAAGACTTGCAAAATATCCGGGAGTGTTGTATAATTGCCGTGTAAGACAAAATCAAGGAGATAAACGCATTATGTCGAGAAGACCCATTATCGCGGGAAACTGGAAAATGAACATGACGAGAGCGCAGGCTACCGAGCTTATCGAAGAGCTCAAGCCCCTCGTCGAAGGCGTAAAGCACGACGTGGTCATCTGCGTGCCTTATACCGACATAGACGTGGCCGTAAAACTGTGCGCGGGCACGAAGATCAAGGTCGGCGCGGAAAACGTGGCGTGGGCCGAGAAAGGCGCGTTCACGGGCGAGATATCCGCGGACATGCTGCTCGAACTCGGCACCGAATACGTTATCATCGGCCACAGCGAACGCCGCCAGTACTTCGGCGAAACT
>USNB01000099.1 GCA_900555875.1 uncultured Eubacteriales bacterium | reverse complement strand
ATAGACCAAAAAGACGATAGCGTTTGCGTATAGACGAAGCGCACGGCGCGAGCCGTATGAAAAGCGGTGCGCAAGGCAAAGGTTTGCGTCTGACCGAAGCGCACGCAGTGCGCAAGGCAAATATTGCGCATAGACGAAGCGCCCGCAGGGCGCAAGGAGAAGGTTTGCGCCTGACCGAAACGCATTCTTTTTCCTGCGCCCTGCTTCGCGTGGGCGCAGGAAAAAGAATGCGTAAGGACACCAAAATGCTTGCAAATGGCGGAAAATACTGCTAAAATTTCAATATGGATCTCAGGATAGGAAACGATTGGGACGAGCTGCTGCGCGAGGAGACGGACAAGCCGTACTTCAGAGACGTGATGGCATTCGTGGAGAGCGAGTACGAAAAGTATACGGTCTATCCGCCGCGCTCGCTTATTTTTGCCGCGCTCAGATATGTGCCGTTTGCGGACGTCAAAGTCGTCATAGTCGGGCAGGACCCGTATATAAATCCCGGTCAGGCTAACGGGCTGGCGTTCGCCGTAGGCAGCGGAGTAAAGCTCCCGCCCTCGCTCGTAAATATATATAAAGAGCTGTCCGCGGATCTCGGCGTCGATATGAGCGGAGCGAGCGGAGAGCTTACCGGCTGGGCGCGGCAGGGTGTGCTCCTTCTCAACGCGACGCTCACCGTGCGAGCAGGGCAGTCCGACGCGCATTCCGCATGCGGGTGGCAGACTTTCACGGACTGCGTGATACGCAAACTCGGCGCGCGCGAAAAACCCCTCGTATTCATACTGTGGGGTGCAAAGGCTCAGAAGAAACGGGCGTTCATAGCTCCGCGCCACTGTGTGATAGCGAGCGCGCATCCGTCGCCGCTCAGCGCATACAACGGCTTTTTCGGTTCGCGTCCGTTTTCCCGTGCGAACGCTTTCCTCATGTCGCACGGCATGACGCCTATAGACTGGACGGAAGTGAAGGGATACGACCGCCCTGCTTATTACGACGGGAACGGGCATATCGACAGGGGGTGACATAATGGCGGAAAAGAGCATATCGCTGCGCGCATTGTGCATAGTCCTCGTCGTTGCGGCATTCGCGTTTTGCATGTTTGCAGGGTGCGCGGGCACGCCCGAGACGGTCACGCTCATGCGCGACGAAAGCGTGCTCGTGCTCGAGCATACGACAGAAACGGGAGAGACGGTCTCCGGCACGGGCTTCGTGATAGCCTCGGACGACGGTCAGACTTATGCCGTTACCAACTATCACGTCATCATGGATGCAGACAGCGTGACCGTTAAATACTCGGGCGGCAGCAGCAGCGCATCGCTCGTGGGCTATTACGAGTATCACGACATAGCGATAATCCGTTTCGCTTCCGAGAGCGAGTTTACCGCTATACCCGGATCCGCATTCACGGGCGCGGAAAACGGCGACAGCGTGTGGTCGATCGGCAACGAGCACGGCGCGGGCAGTCTTATCATCGACCGCGGAAAGACCGTTTCCGAAGAAACGGTGGTGAAAACCGAGCGTCTCGGCTGGTATGACCGCGACGATATCCCCGCAGGAAAATGCGTTCCCGTCGCGGAATACACGTGCAGCATAGAGGGCGGAATGAGCGGCTGTCCCGTCGTGACGGAAGACGGCTGCGTATCCGGAGTGGGGACGTACAGGACGGAAAGTTCCGAGCATTATTACGGCGTGGATTCGCGCATCGCGCTGGAAGTTTATCGCGCAGCGCTGGCGGGCGATTTCTGCTCCGCGATCGGCAGCCCTCCTTACGAACGCGGCAAAGAGGTCGACCTTGCGGGTACGGGCAATTATTACCGCATATTCCTTTCCGAGAACAGCGGCGATTACGAGCTCGTGCTTTACGGGAATTACTATGATTGGGGAGAGCGCAGCGAAAGCGGCGGGACTGTAAGGCGGCTGCATCCTCTCGGACTGGTGCTCACGCCGTCGGACGACGGGTATTTCGTGAGCGGCACGGGCAGCGCGATGGGCGACGTGGCAGGAAAAACTCTCACGGCGATAGGCGGAGCGAGCGTCGCGGACATGGGCTATGCCGACATGATGACGCTGTTCTATTCGGGCTACCGCGTCGGCGACGGGGAAGAAAACGCCGTTGTCCTGACTTTCTCCGACGGTACGACCGTTGCATACGAGGGAGAGGGTTATTCCGTCAGCCCGATCGATATCGCGTAATGACAAAAAGATATGTTTCCCCGCTTGCCAAATGCTTCGGGAAATGTTATAATACGAAAAACGGATAAGGAGAAGAACATGTTTGAAAAAATAGTGGACAAACTGTCCGAATATCTTAAAGTAGACAAGTCCGCGATCACGATGGATACGAACATAAGGACCGATCTCGGCGCGGATTCACTGACGGTCGTCGAGCTTCTGTTCGCGCTCGAGCAGGAGTACAACATCACTATCCCCGACGATGTGGTGGAGTCTCTCGAGACGGTCGGAAGTCTTGTCGAGTATCTCGAAAAAACGGTAAAATGATCGTTTGACGATCGCAGCGGACCGTCCGCGCGGCAGAGTTTTGCCGCGCGGCGGTTTCTCATGGAACGACCGTATGAAAAATGATCCCGCATTGCGGAGCGCGTCTTCGGAAAAAGGCAAGGCGCGCGAAAAGAAAAAAGGGACAAAACGGGAGAAGGTGTATTCTCCCGAAGAAGAACGGCTCAATATAGCGACGCATATCTTCGGCGCGGCGGTATGCGGCGTAAGCGGAGTATTTATGATAGTGCGCGCGTCTCTCGGCGTATACCGCGGTTCGTACGGTCCGTCCGCGATAGTCGGCGTATCCGTATTCACGTTCTCTCTTCTTCTCGCATATATCATGAGCGCGATATATCACGGCTGTCGTCCGGGGACGGCGGCGCGTGCGGTCATGCGCCGTTTCGATCATTGCTCGATAGCCGTGCTCATTGCCGGATCGTATCTCGTTTATTCCATCGTGGGGCTGATAAACCGCGGCACCGATCAGCCTGCTGATACGGTGTGGGGGATCGTGATCTCCTCCGTGGTCGGCGCGCTTGCGGTCGTCGTCATCGCCCTTAACGGAGTGAGCGTGGAAAAGTTCAGGATATTTACGCTGATCGCGTATATCGTGATGGGCTGGATGATAATTTTCAGAGTATATCATCTGGTGCTCGCGATAGGCGTCCCCGCATTCATACTGCTTCTGTCGGGCGGCGTGGCATACACCGCCGGAGTGCCGTTTTACAAGATAAGCAAGATACCGTACAACCACGCGATATGGCATCTCTTCGTGCTTGCCGGCAGCGTTCTTATGATATGCGGCGTGTATTTTTATCTGCTGTAAAGCAAAACGGTTGACAAACAGGCGGATTTCGCATAAAATCTATATATTATTATAACCTTAATATCGGGACGGAACAAGTCGAATGTATGAGAAGGTAGACAGCAGTCTGGATTTCGTAAAGCGCGAGAACGGCGTGAGCGAATTCTGGAAAGAGAAGGACATCTTTCACAAGAGCATAGCCTCGCGCGAAGGCGGCGAGGAATTTTCCTTTTACGACGGACCTCCGACGGCAAACGGAAAACCGCATATAGGTCACGTGCTCACGCGCGTTATGAAGGATATCATACCGCGTTACAAGACGATGAAGGGATATCACGTTCTTCGCAAGGCGGGATGGGACACGCACGGTCTGCCCGTCGAGCTGGAAGTGGAGAAGTCTCTCGGCATGGACGGCAAGGAACAGATAGAGAAGTACGGTATCGAGCCGTTCATCAAAAAGTGCAAGGAGAGCGTGTGGAAATATAAGGGGCTTTGGGAGAAGATGAGCGACATGGTCGGCTATTGGGCTGACATGGAGCACCCCTACATAACTTACGACGACAATTACATCGAGTCGGAGTGGTGGAGCCTCAAAAGCATATTCGACCGCGGACTGATATACAAGGGCTATAAGATAGTGCCTTACTGCCCGCGTTGCGGCACGGCGCTGGCTTCTCACGAAGTCGCGCAGGGTTATCGCGACGTGGAAGAAATGTCCTGCACCGCGCGTTTCAGGATAAAGGGCAGGAAAAACGCATATATCCTTGCGTGGACGACCACGCCGTGGACGCTTCCTTCCAACGTCGCGCTCTGCATGAACGCGAAAGAGGATTACAGCGAAATAGAGTGCGACGGGGCGCGTTACGTGCTCGCTACCGCTCTCGCGGACAAGTTCTTCGGCGACTATAAGACGATAAGCGTCAGAAAGGGCGCGGAGTACGAGGGCACCGAATACGAACCGCTCTTCGATTTTTACAAGCTCAAGGCGGGCGAGAAGGCGTATTACGTCACCTGCGACGATTACGTCACGCTCACCGACGGTACGGGCGTCGTCCATATCGCGCCCGCGTTCGGCGAGGACGACAGCAAGGTCGGCAGAAAATACGGTCTGCCGTTCGTCCAGATGGTCGGTCCCGACGGCAAGTTCGTCGAAGGCTGCGGGGAATTCACGGGCAAATTCTGCAAGGATGCCGACGCTCCCATCATGGCGGATCTCGAAAAGCGCGGTCTGCTCCAGTCTCGCCTGAAGTTCACGCACAGCTATCCGTTCTGCTGGCGCTGCGACACGCCGCTGCTGTATTACGCGCGTTCGAGCTGGTTTATCAGAATGACCGATCTCAAAAAAGAGCTGGTCGAAAACAACGCCAAAGTCAACTGGATACCGCCCGGAATAGGTTCGGGCAGAATGGGCAACTTCCTCGAAAACGTCATCGACTGGGGACTCTCCCGCAACCGCTATTGGGGCACCCCTCTGCCCGTCTGGGAATGCGAGGAATGCGGCGAAATTCACGTCATGGGATCCAAAGCCGAACTCAAAGAACGCTGCCGCGTCGAAGGGGACATCGAACTGCACCGCCCGTACCTCGACGATCTTACCTGCGAATGCCCCAAGTGCAAGGGCAGAATGCGCCGCGTGCCCGAGGTCATCGACTGCTGGTTCGATTCGGGTTCCATGCCGTTTGCCCAGTATCACTATCCGTTTGAAAACAAGGCGC
>USNB01000098.1 GCA_900555875.1 uncultured Eubacteriales bacterium | reverse complement strand
ACCGCGTAGAAGAGTGCGGATGGCGCCGTTTCGGGCGCAAGTATAAGGGAGCGTACTTTTATGTACGTGACCGCGGCGCGCGTCGTCAGTAAACGACGGCAGACGTGCCCTTATCCGCGGGTTGAACGGTCTTCCGACCGACTGCAACTTATTATAATATTCCTTGAGAGATTTGTCAAGAAGAAATAGCGGGTAGTGCAAAAATATTTGAGCGCTTTTGCGGCAGAACGGCATATTGACAGTTCCGGGCGCGACGTGTTATAATATTTATATACGGCGATGCTCGTCTTATGGAGGAAAAAGAGATGAAGAAGGATAAGAATAAGGATAAAGGTAAAAACAAGCGCTTTATATCCGTCTACTCGCAGGGGTCTTTCAGCAACTTCACGATATGGCTGGATACCGAGACGGGCGTCAACTACATATATCATACAGAAATGTATGCGGGCGGGATGACTCCCCTGCTCGGCCCCGACGGGAACGTAGTCATAACGCCTCGTGAGGAGATCGAAAGCATGACCAAAACGGACGAAGAATGATCCCATCCGTATAACGGCGCAGCGCGCTAAGACCGACGCTTTATGCGGCGGTCTTTTTCGTCATGCACCGGTCATGCGCATATGAAAAACGCCGACGTTTCGTCAGCGTTTTTCAGCGTCGCGACCGTACTTGCGCCCGTCGCGCAGCAGCGTCATCCCCGGACGTGCGGGGCTAAGGATCGTCGTTACGGACAGATGATACGCCGCGGCAAAGTAGCAGCCGTATATCACCAGATACACGAGCGGTACCGCAATGCCCGTGACGTACAGCATGACGCTCGCGTGACCGAGCAAAAAGTTGCTTATCATGGTACATATGACGAGCGCGGGAGCGGTCATCAGCAGCGGTATCACTACGGGCGCGCCGAGCAGCAAGGCAAGAGATGACATGAGTGAACGGCGGCAGGTCTTTTCGTCCGTACCCAGCATCAAAAGTATCTCGTAACGCCGTCTCTCCGTGCCGACGTCCGACATGACTTTGAGCGATAACAATGCCATCGACATGAGCATGAATGTGATGCCGAGGAACAAGCAGGTCACGAGGATGACGGAGAACTCGGCATTGACCTTGTCTACGGCATTGTAGCGGTTGTCTATGGGAGAGATCACGATGCCGGGCGTATCGCCGTATTCTGCGAACAGCGCGTCGTACTCCGGAGACAGATAGCCGCAGTTCATATAAAGCATGCGCAGATATGTCTCGCCTTTCTCCGCGACTTCGTCCGGCACGATGACGATACCGAAGGGCAGCGGCATGTCACAGAGCGTCTCCATGACCTCCGTGCCCGCATAGCGGACTTCATCCACCGTCATCTCCTCGCCGTAAAGGGAGACTGTATCTATGTCCGAAGGCAGCATATCGCCCATGCCCGCGGAAACGAACACGCATATGCCGCCGTCGGATAAGGTGACAGGCGGCTCACCCGTGATATCCAGCATGAGCGCGGCATCGCTCTCCGCGATGACATACGTCTCATGCTCCGTTTCGGAAAGCACATCCGCCGCATGCACATCGTATATGATGACGCGGTCGACGTGCGTCCTTTTTTCCGCCTCTTCCACCGCCTGTTCGGGAGTGGTGATGTGCACATGCTGACCCGTTCCGCCGTCCGAAACGATCCATCTGCCCGTGATGTCAAAAGGCCGTTCGGTATCCGCAAGGAATATGCCGTATAGCGAAAAGGAGAAATTTGACAGCAACACCGCGAGCGTCATGAGCAGCGCCACGACGCCCATTACCGCCGCAT
The DNA here is from genome assembly GCA_900555875.1 of uncultured Eubacteriales bacterium. Lineage (GTDB taxonomy): Bacteria > Bacillota > Clostridia > Christensenellales > Pumilibacteraceae > Protoclostridium. The sequence goes on along the minus strand of USNB01000098.1, from coordinate 3,329 downwards.
TGCGATCCATTGCTCCCGCCATGCTCCGGCAGCGGAACAGCGTCGTGCCCTTATATGCGCGGTCGCGGTAAAGCTCGCTCACGGGTATGACCGGCTCGGAAGGCGCGGCTTCGCCGCCGGCGCTCGTTTTCCTTTTCGGCTTCTTTTGCCTGCGCATGACGAATTGCAGCCACAGGCTTCGCAGCCCGATATGGAATATGACGATCGCCGCCATGAGCGCGAAGAAGCTCGCCCCTATCGCCGTGCAGACAAAGAGCACGTCTGTCGTCGTTCCCTCCATGACGAACAGCGCGTTGTATATCACCGTCGCCATGAATATACTCAGTCCCACTATGGCGCACAGCATGACGACGGAAACGACCACCTCCGTTTGCGGAAAGCGCGGCATACGTCTCGCTTTGTCGGTATCGCGGATAAGGTCGCCGAGCTTCGCCCGCATCAGCATTACCGCGGACCATGCCATAGCGATCAGCGATATCCCTGCCCATTCCGCGGCGGTCACCCATATGCCCGTGCCGTGCATTACGAGCGGAGACATGCCGCCGCCCATTATCGCGCATACCACGGCATTCAGCGCATAGAACGCCGCCACTCCGAGCGCGCAGCCCGCGGCGAAGGAGATCAGCCCGACAATGAAGTTCTCCAGGACGAATATGCCTATCACCCTGCTCCGCCCTATACCGAGGAGCATATAAGTACCGAACTCGCGCCGCCTGCGGCGAAGAAGATAGGACGTGGCATAGCAGACGATAAAGCATACGACGCACACCACGGCAACGACAAACGGCGTGATAAGGCGCGTTATGCCCTCTCTTACGTCCTCCATGCCGTGCGCATACTCATACAGATCTTCGGAGAACAGCACGTTGTTCACCGCGAACATCAGCGCAACGATGAAAACTACGGTGATAAAGTATATCACGTATGTCGACGTCTGACGTCTTATGTTGCGGAACGCCAGAGAAAGCATCATTTTCCGTCGCCCTCCGCAAGCAGATAAGCGCCCGAGCGCGAGGGCTGCAATACAGTGATCACGGACATGTAATACGTCACGCCGAGATAGCATGCGAATATCGCGATATACAGCAGCGGCACCGCCAGCCCTACGGCGAACATGCCCGCATGGATCACATTCGTCACCTGCTCGCTCAGCATGGCGCATATCCCGAGTGTGGGCAGCGTCGTCAGAAGCGGGACTATAAGGGGAAACGCAAAGAACTTCAGCAGCTCTCCGCGCAGCATGCGCCGCCTGCTCTTTTCGCTCACGCCCAGCGCGGACAGTATGGCGTAGCGCCGCCTGTCGCCCGCCGCGTCCGCCGTTATGCGCAGCGACAGCAATGCCATGGACATCATCGTGAACGTCATGCCGAGGAACAGCGACGCGATCATTGCGGACGACATCACCGCTTTTATCTCGTCACTGTGCCGAAGTCCGCTCGAATAGTGATAAAAACCCGTCGCATCCACCGCGTCGTAGAACTCGGGCGACAGGCCGCCGCGGACGTCGGCGCACAGTGTTATCCACGTCAGCGACGAGGTCACCGCTTCGGTCGCGGCAAAGGCATCGTCTATCACGATATAGCCGACAGGCGACGTGAACGGCTGATCGTCGCCGAAGTACACCTGCACATCGGAGTCAAAGCGAAGGGTCTCGCCGAACACCGTAAGATATTCGCTGTCGCCCCACGGATGCTCGCCCCCGTTCAGCCACATAAAACTGCCCGGCTTCACATCGATGCCCGTCTTTCCGTAATGTTCGAGCACGCGATTCACATCGCTTTCGCTTATCGCCGAAAAATAGTATTCCTCTCCCGGATCGTATAACGAATAACGTATGAGCGTTTCGACCTCGGCATACTTTTCCAGCTCTTCGACGAATTCATCAGTCGTCATATCGTTGTATTCCAGGTCGTATTCGTCCCAATATGCTTCTATATCGTAATTGCCGAGAGAGGGAGCCTCCGTAAGGATATAACGCAAAGAGCTCATGAAACAAGTAAGGATGAGCGCAAACGTCATGAGAACGGCGATCAGCCCCATTATCATTGCGTTGCGGTCCGTCGCACGGGCAAGCCCGCGGCTGCCTACGAGAGTACGGGCATCGTACGCCGCGTCCTTGTATTCGTAAACGGGCTGCGCACCCGCGCGCTTCGAAGGCTGCGGCACGCGCTTCATTATCTTTCTGAGCGGCAGACCGCGCAGACCGAAATAGAAGAGGAACACGCCCGCGAACATCGTGAATACGGTCACTACGACCACCGCCGCAGTGACGGCAGGCTCCCCGCTTCCCGCGAACATCTGTACCGCAAGCGCGATCATCATCACGGCGAAAGACGCGACTGTCATGACGCCGCCGGCTACGGAAAGCGAAGCGTTGACGCGCGGCGTATATTTTTTACGCAAGCCTTTGCCGCCCCGCATGAGATAACCTATCCCAGCTTTGCCGAGAACACGGGACGACCATGCTACGGCTATGAGAAAGATGAGCGCCCACTCGCAGAGAGCGATGAGCAGCTGCCACGGGCTGAACGCGAGCGGCGTCATGCCGTCCCCCATCATGGCGCAGACGACGGCGTTCAGTACATAGAACAGCCCCACGCCGAGCGCGCTGCCCACGGCAAAGGATATCGCGCAGACAATGACGTTCTCCGCCGCGAACAGGCGGAGCAGCTTATTTTTAGGCATGCCGAGGAGAAGATACGTGCCGAACTCGCGGCTGCGACGGTCGAGCAGCCAGCTCGTCGTATGGCAGACGATAAAACACACCACAAACGCGACGATGACGCTCGTCGCACGTATCGCAACTATCGAATTGTCGAATATTATGTCCCCGTACGCGCTCAGCTCCTCGGCAAAGAGCACGCTGTTTGCAGCGAGCATGAACGCGGCGGTGAGCGTGACCGTGACGAAGTACACGATATATGTGGGCGCACGCCGGCGCACATTGCGCAGCGCGAGCTTAAACGGCATAGTCCTCACCTCCCGCCGCGGCGTTTATGCCGACGACCTCGCGGAAAAGCTCGTCGTCCGTCTTGCTGCCGCGCCGCACCTCGTCGAACAGCCTGCCGTCGCGAAGAAAAAGCACGCGCGTCGCATACGCGGCGACAGCGGGATCGTGGGTCACGGTTAGGATGGTCGCGCCGTGCGTCTCGTTCATCATGCGTAGCAGCCGCATCAGGTTTCGCGAATTGCGCGAATCCAGCGCGCCCGTAGGCTCGTCCGCTATAATGAGCGACGGCTTGCCGATAAGAGCGCGGGCGCACGCGGTGCGCTGCCTTTCGCCGCCCGACAGCTCGTTCGGGAACTTGTCCCGCAGCTGCGCTATCCCG
>USNB01000097.1 GCA_900555875.1 uncultured Eubacteriales bacterium | reverse complement strand
TAATAGGTAAACACGCTCTTGATGTATTCGGGCAGATTGCCGGCGAGCGTGTGCGCGTACATCGTCTGCAAGGAGCCCGCGGCGGTGATCTGCGCGTTCTCGGCCTTGTAGTCGCCGCACCACAGGCCGTAGGGCGCCAGCGGCGCCGACACGGGCGAACTGCCGCACACCGTCAGATACCGGCCGTACGCCCACAGTTTTTCCGCGAGCGCGGGGCTTAAAATCCCGCTCCCGAACGTGTCGTTTTTCAGCGCGTCGGCACAGGCGTCGCGGTCGTCCGCCGTCAGATCGAGCTCGGCCGAATTGAACAGTTTGTTGTGCAGCGGCGTATGCTCTTTGAGCAGTTTGTCGTACGTCAGTTTGATCGAGGAGAGCTTGGTTTTGAGCGCTTTCCACTCCTTTTCGCGCTGGCTCTCGATGAACGGCTTGACGAGGACGAGCACTTTATCCGCACCGGTAACCGCCAGCCCGTTCTCGTCCGCTTTCATCGAGCCGCCGTAATAGTTGACGAACGCGACGGCGCCGAATTCGGTGCCGTTGTCCGAACGGGCGGAAAAATACATGAAATAGTTTTCGTATCTTACGTTCACGCCTTCCGGAAGCTTGCTCACCGAGACCGGAGTGCGCGCATTGAACTTGTCGTGCAATGCGAAAGAGAACGTCGCCTCTATCGATTTGCCGCCCGATTTGGTTATCTCGTAGCACAGCGTATTGTTTGCCCGGGACACAAAGCATGAACGCTCATAACGGGTAGCGCCGTCGCGGTATGTGACCGTGACCTCGCCGTTATCCATATTCAGTATGCGCTGATAATCGCGCACCGGTCTGTCCAGCGGGAAATCGACGAGAAGGTCGCAGAGCGGGAGCGGATAAGCCATCTGCGGACGGTAGTTTTTCGCGATAAGCGCGGAAGAAAGTATGTTCTGAGCCGCAGCGGGATCATCCTCGTCCATCTTCTTACGCACCGACTGAAGTTTGTCGGCCACGTCCTGCAGGACGCCTACGTGCCCCTGCCACCACAGATCGCGGTGCTCCAGCATTATCACCTCGCTGCCCGCGCCGCCGTATACCGCAGCTCCGAGCACGCCGTTGCCCGTAGGCAGAGCTTCGCGCCAGGTCGAGCCCCACCACGAAGCGGGTTTATTGAATCTCAGTGCATTTTTGGATTTTCCGATCTTAGCCATTTCGTATCTCCGTGCCGTTTCGCGGCTTGAAAACGCCGTTTCTCCGACAATGTGATTATACCAAAGTTATACGATTTTGTCTACCTCTTTGCGTTAAAAAGGCGGAAAAAACACGATCGCGTTTTTTCCGCCTTTTTTCTGTTCATATTCAGACCGTCAGACGCTGTCGCGTATGATCTCGGCGCAACGGAGCGTATAACCGAACGTTTCGGATATGCCGCTGCTCATTACCGCATAGTCGGACACGGCGCGCGACATCGTCAGGTTCCCGCCGATGTTGTAGCAATAACCGGTGACGCTGACCGTACTGCTCGTTTCGACGTACATCGTGCAGGCGCCCTGACCGTAAGGCAATACTATCTCTATCTCGTCCGCAGCCGCCGCAAACGTTATGCTGTAGATGATATCCGAATTGCTCAGGTCGTCGGGATCGCCGCTGACTTCGCCGTCGTATATGGTGATCGTATCCCCGTTGCCTATTCCGGACACGGTCATCGTCACCTGCGATGACGCGGAGTCGATAGGAGCAATATTCACTATATCGTAACCTTTCTGCTCGGCGTCGCTGTCCGGCTTGGAGAAGATATCCACAGACGAGCTGTCCTCGGTGTTCACGTCGAGCTGATACTCGCCGCCGAGCGTATCGAACCACTCCCAATTCCAGTAATCGTACTCTTCGTTGCCGATATACTTGATGTTGCGGTATACCGCTTCGTCTTTTATCATCCAGGTATATCTTCCGGTGGAACCGGACGTACCGTCGATGTAGCACACAACGGCGTTGTCGAACACGCTGTCGCGTATATCGGAGGACGAATAGCCGTAAGCCGTGGTGCGGTTGCGCGAAAAATCCGTATTCACGTACGAGCCGAGCGTGCACGAAACGAGCAGCGCGACGACGGATACGACGACTATGACGAGCACGCCGAACCAGTTATGATATCTCCACGCGACCTTATGTTTGACGAGCCTCGTTTCGGTCACCGTCGTGAACACGCCCTTCTTCGCCGCGTCTTCGACGTCCTCCGTCACCGTTTCCACGACGGGAACGACATGCTTGGGAAGCTTATCGAACACGTCGGTCATTACGGGCTGGAGATAGTCGAAATAAGGCGTTATGGAAGAAAGGACGAGCGTGACAGCAAGCATGAGGAATATCACGGACACAGCCGCCACGAGATTGCCCATCATAAGTATCGTCTGCACGAGGAAAGGCATCGCGAACATTGCGGGCACCGTATAGAGGAAAAGCCTTTCGATGCCGAAACCGAACTTCTCCGAGAACGGGGACTTGAGCACCGAGGATATCATCATTACCGCCATCATAGCCATTCCGGTTATCACGAACGGAAGAGAAGCCTGCGGATAGATGAATCCGAACGCGGCGCCGATGACCGCGATCAGCAGAGCGCCTCCGCGCACACAGTCGGCAGCCTTTACTTTGAATCCCCTCTTTATCAAAGGATACAGTCCGCAGCTCACAGCCGCCGCAAACACCGTCGCGGGCGCTACGAGAGCGGGAGACATGAACATTGCGGTCGTGAGCATGTTCATCGTTATCACGCCGAATGCAGCCATGAGAGAACCGAGCAGGAAATACGCCGCCGCGAATGCCGCAAGCGAGAAGCCCGTTACGAGCAGCACTCCGCCGGCGCCCTTAAGCGCGCGGACGATCCCGAAGCCTTTGAACCGCACTCCGAGAACGATCGCCGCGACGATCATGACGACGAGCACCGCGCTCATTGCGTATACTGCCGGACCCGTCGCGATACCCGTCATGCCCAGCCACGTATACGCTGCGGAATCGGTGGACGCATCGCCGAGGATCGCAAGATCGGTATTCCCGAAATGCGTTGCAAGCGCGATCATCTCCGCCGCAAACTGCGCGGTCATGTCGTCGGCAGACCATGCCGATCTCGCACTGTCGCTGACGGGAGAAGTCTCCTCGTAAGCTCCGCCCGTCGCCGCGATATTTATCGCGGGGAAAAGCCAATTATAATCGCCGTCGCTGTTCTCCGTACGGAACGCGTCCATATCGGAGGAGAAATTATCCTCCACGAATCCCGTTACGGACGTATCGGCACGGGCGGTCGCCGCAGACGCCATATACGCGCCCATGATGCCCGAATCGTTATCCGATGTTCCGACAACGGTCAGCGTTCCGTCCGACGTTATCGCGTCGAAATTGAACGCAGCCTCTATCCTGTTCGCCACGTTTCCGAAACCGACGAACTGATACATGAACGCATATGCGCCCACGCTCGCTTCGTATCTGCCGTCCGTTATAACGAACACCAGGTCGTTGGCAAAAGTTTCGCCCGAGCTTACGATCTCTTCGATAACGGATACCATCGCCGCCACCGCAGACGCTCCGCCGAGCCCCGCGCTGCCGCTGTCCGAATCGTAATGCGTCATAAACAATACGGCGTCGCCGTAATTGCCGTTTTCCGCACTCTTCGTCACGCTGCCGGGGATCACGACAACGAGGTTGTTGGGCTGAGTGCCCGCATACACGGATCCTTCGTATCCGGCATAATCGCCGTTCGTCATCGCGTATACGGTATCGTTATCCAGCGTATAATCGATCTCGGGATCGGCGAAATTCTGCCAGGTATAGGTCGCGGTGATCCCTTCAGCGAAAGAGGCGGTGATATTCATATCCTCGCCGTCGTATTTGTCGATCGTGTCGTCCTGTCTCGACGCGGGCATCTCGGTAAGCCCGTCTATGCCGCTGAGCCAGCCGTCTATGGTAGTCACGGCACGTTCTGCGGTGCTGCCCGTTCCCGTTGACCATGAATTGCGCTCGCCTGCATCGGCAAGAGTTTCCGCACGGGTATTTGCCGCAGACATATCGAATCCCGCATTCGTCGAAGCGGACACGGTGTAGTAGGTCACAAACGATACTACCAGCAAAGCTATCGCCACGAGCGCGAGAACGGGATAGTAGATCTTCCCGAAAAGCCCGAGCCTGTGCGGCTGCTTGCGGTTTACGTTAACCTCTTTGTTCATTGATCGGTTTCCTCTCTTTATTGGGACATACGGAAAATTTCCGCTATCCGTACTATTTTATCACAAAGCGATCCGAATCTCAAAACGAATTCGGGTACTTTTTTGCGTAATTTGATTTTTTATTTATCATCTTCGGCATTTACGGAGTATGAACCGGCGATCTTTGCAGCCTCTTCGCGCACGGCAGACGCCACGGACGCGGGAGACAGCACCTTTACGGCAGATCCGAACGAAAGTATTTTGCGTATCAGTTCCCTGCCGCCGTACACTTCGGCGCGCGCTTTCGGCGGATCCGCGTCCTCCACGCAGTCGCTGCCCAGCCATTCCTCCACACCGGCGCGGGCGCTCTCGTCCAACTCAAGCTCCAGCGTTACGGTATCGCCTCCGATCATAAGAGCGGATCTCACATCCGCTTCTTCGCTGCGCTCGAAATGCCTGTCCGTCAGGGCGACGCTCCTTATCCGAGCAAGTCTGAACAAACGGAAATCGCCGTGCAGACGGCACTTCCCGTATACGTATCTGACCCCCTCTTTGAGAGCTATGCAATACGGATCGAACGCCCGGACGGAAGTCGTTCCGCCCTTATCCGTATATTCCATCTCCACGGTAACGGAATTTGCTATCGCGGCGCGCACGGCGTCCTCTTTTGCGCTCCGTCCCTTACCGTTCCAATTATCGAAATCAACGACGAGCTGCCCTGACGGGGCGCCGCCGGCGAGCGCGGACAGCTTGTCCTCTATCTCGCTCGTAAGTTCGTCCCTGAACGTGCTTCTGAGCGCAGACAGACATGTGCGTATGCGCGTAATATCCTCTTCGGTAACGAGGACGCCCGTAAGACGGTATGCCGGATCGATGCCGTAACCGCCGTGCTTGCCCGTGCCCGATATAACGGGTATGCCTGCATCGGCGAGAGCGGTGATGTACCGCTGAACGGATCGTTCGGATATACCCGTCCGTTTTGCGATCTCCGCCCGTGAAAGTTTACCTTCGGCTA
>USNB01000096.1 GCA_900555875.1 uncultured Eubacteriales bacterium | reverse complement strand
GGCAGCTCGCTTCCGCAGCCGCGTCGGGAGATACCGAAAAGGCTTTTGCGGTGCTCCGTTCCATGGACGCGTCCGCGCGCTCTCCCGAAATGCTGTTTTCGCTGCTCTATCGCCATTTCAGACGGATGTTTTATGCGCTTGTCACGCCGGACGAGAGCACGCTCGCCCGGGAACTTGACATGAACGCGAGATCGGTGTTCGCAGTCAAAAGAGAGGCTTCCCGTTTCGGCGCAGTCAAGCTGAAGGAAATACTTCTTCGTTTGTCTCGTATCGACGGCGATATAAAAAGCGGCGCACTTTCGCGCGACGCCGCCGCGGAAGTACTGATTTCCGCCGCGGCGGGAGGAAAAACTGCCAGATGGTAAATAACGCTACGACAACGGACGGAGCGGTACGCCGTTACTCGCTCCCTGCTCGGCTGCTGACGGAAAAACGCATTCCGCTTCCCGTACAGCTCGTGCTGTTCGGACTTTTTCTGTGCTTCGGCGGATGGTATTCCATGCGCGGCATGCTCGCACAGCTCGTCCTCTATTCGGGGATATCTTCGGGGCTGCGCGATTTTCTGTGCAACGAGATCACGGCGTTCGTTCTCGGCGGACTCATGCCGTTCCTCGTGTATTTTCTGGTCACGCGGTTCACATACCGGATGATGCTGTCCGGAGGAGCGAGACCGATAGCCGATCAGGCTTACATATTCCGTACTTTTTACGGTCTGGGTTATCTCGTGTACGGCGCGTTCAGCATGCTGTATTATGCGGTGCCCGTTCTCGAGCTGTACGGCGAAGTGATAATAAGATTCGTGATTATCGCGGCGGCGGTGTCGCTGTATATCGTGTTCGAATGCAAACACGGTCTGCCTAAACGCGGCAGGGCGGTCGCGTTGTACGCTTACGGGGTAGTGTTCTCGGCGATATACCTCGTTTACTGCGTGGCTGAGCTGTTCATGATGATAGGAGAGTGATATGAAAAAAGCGCTTATCGCATTTGCAGTCATATTCTCCGCCGTTGCGGCAGCGGCATTCGCGGGCTGTACGTCCACCGACTATACGGATGCGCCCGTCGGCGAGCGTATCTCCGTATACGAGACCGATCCGTTCGCATCCGAACTCAGCGAGTTTCTGAAAGTCAATTCGGGCGACAGGACTTGTCTCGTTCCCGAAGAATCCCCGGAGGGCGGCAACGGGGAACATATAGCCGCGGAGTGGATCGCCGACAGACTCGAAACGCTTACCGGCACGCGCGGCAGGATAGAGGATATAGAACGCGACGTCTATACCGATACGTTCTATTCTCAGAACGTGGTATATTCCGTCGAGGCCCCGGCGGAGAATAATCCTGACGGTTATCGCGTCGTCGTGGGCGCGCATTACGACAATATGTACGACACGTCGCGCACCGCGGACGGAAGAGCCGTTTATTTCAGCGGCACCGAAGCCGAAGGCGCGATGGGCAACGGCGCCGCGGTCTCCACCATGCTCGTCATGTGCGATTATTTCGCCGATCACGCGTCCGAACTCAGCGTGGATGTGGATTTCGTGTTTTACGGCATGGGCTGCATAGACAGGGGCGGTGCGGAGGAGTATTACTATTCGCTGGGAGAGAGCGGACGTAACAGCGTCATCCTTGCGGTCACCCTCGCCAAGCTGGGCGGAGACGATCTGTGGTTTTATTTCGACGAGCAGTCCACCGCGCACGGCGATTTCATAATGGGCGTGGCGGAGAGCAGCGGTTACGGCGAGTATGTGAGCGAGCCTCCTGCGCGCATTACTGATCCCGATATCCGGCTCACGGACGAATTGCCTTATACTCCGTATGCTTTGATAAACGAGTCGAGCGTGTATTTCGGAAAGACCAACGTGTGTTCCGTTACGTCCGGATCGGATTTCACGTTCCTTTTATACGATAAGGACGTATACGGCAGCGATAACATAGCGTATACGGGCAGGGATACTCTGGAAACGCTTGCGGAGGCGGATCCGGGATATGCGGATCAGATGCGCGTCGCGGCGGAAGTTATAACCGCGTCCGTATATCGCGACGGGTTCACGAAAGCCTGTGAGAACGGACTGAACGAGATAGGTTCATACGCGTGGCTCACCAGCCGTCTCGCGGCATATATCGCGGGCGGAGTGCTCGCTGCCGGCGTGCTCGTGTTTTCCATCCTTATGGTAAAACGTCTCGGCAAGAAGTATTCGGGACCCGACGACCGCCCCAATATAAAAGTCGCGGTGTTCGGCATGGATTACGAAGATCCCGAAGACGGCGACATATACGTCGACCTGCATTCGCGCGGCGATCCCGAAGACCCGTTCGGAGACGATCCTTTCGGGGACGAAAACGATAAAAAATGACGTAGGCATCCCTTCGCGCATGCGAAGGGATGCTTTCCGGTACGGCATGCAGCCGAAAAATTGAATATTTTGGCAGAGACGTGCGTTAAAATCATTGAAAAAATAATTAAAAAGATATATAATTGGAATATGGAACAGTCGCCCGAAAAAAAAGACAACGCGTTTGTGCGTGCGATGAAGGCGGTATTCGTTAAGGATCTCCGCTGGAAACTGCTCGCCCTTGTTATCGGCGGGCTGCTTTGGCTGGTCACCGTCGGACTCGGAGTCGCGGACAGCGAAAGCAGCGTCGGACTAAACGGGGAATTTTTCGTCATGTTCCGCGACAATATACTCAAAGAGTTTCTTGCGGAAGACGGAACGCTGTCGGTATGCGGCACGATAGTCAGCGCCGTGGATATATTCCTGCTCGTATGTCTGGTATATTTCATAATATACTTCCTGCGTAAAAACGGCGCGATCCCCATAATGAAGTTCTTCGTCATCATCGCGTTTGCCGGAATAGTCCTTACGAGCGCGCTGTTCGATTTCCCGGTGATGGGTTCGCTGTTCTCATACGGCGTTCTTCTCGTGTTCATCGCGATAATAATCATGTTCCCGCAGGAGCTTCGCCGCACAATGTGGAAGCTGGCGAGCAAAACGGGATCGGATACGTTCAACGTGGAATACGACTGCACCGAAGAAGAACTCCGCGAGGCGGTGAGCGAAATAGTGAAAGCCGTGCTCAACATGTCCAAGGACAACGTCGGAGCGCTCATCGTCATCACGACGCAGTCCGTGCCGCAGCACATACTCGACAGCGGCACCGAGCTTGGCGCCAAGCTCTCGCAGCCGCTCATCGAATGCCTGTTCAACACGGGCGCGGATCTGCATGACGGAGCAGTTTTCATACACGGGGACAAGATACTCGCCGCAGGCTGTTTCCTCCCGCTGACGCAGAGCCAGAGCCTTCCCAAAGAACTGGGTACGCGTCATCGCGCGGCGCTCGGTATCAGCGAACAGTATTCCGTACTCACGATAGTGGTCAGCGAGGAAACGGGCGTTATAAGCGTCGCCCGCGACGGCAAGCTGGACAGGTATTACGACGCATCCATGCTCACCGACGTCATAGAGCAGACTTACGGTCTTAAAGTCACTCAGGCGGAGGGTCGCAAAAAACGCGGCAGACTTCGCAAAAAGAACGACGGAGAGGGTATTGAATGAGAACTCCATTGGTATTCGGCAGGTTCATGCTGCCCCGCGGCGGCGTGAGCGACGTATGGCCGTGTATAGCTTGCGATCAGTATACCTCCAGACCGGATTATTGGAACGAGGAGTATTTGCGGGCAGGGGATTCCCCCTCCGCTCTTAGGCTGATATGTCCCGAGGCGTTTCTGTCGGACGCCGGAAAATACATCGACGGGATATCCGCGCACTCGCGCGCATATGCGCGCGACGTTCTTGAGGAATATCGCGGCGCGGTACTCGTAGAGCGTTCCGTCGCCGGCGGCGTCAGGTACGGTCTTGTATGCCTTGCGGATCTCGAGGAGTACGATTATGCCGGCGGTACGGGTCTCATACGCGCCACCGAAGGCACGGTCGCGGAACGTATCCCGCCGCGTCTGGCGGTGCGCGAAGCGTCCGCTCTCGATGTGTCTCACGTCATATGTCTTATCGACGATGAAAGCGGGAGCGTGATAGAGCCTCTTATAGGCAGCGGAGAACCGCTTTACGATATAGCGCTGCCCCGGGGAGGACGTCTGCGCGGCAGCCTGATTGCGGATACGTCGTCGGTTGCCGGTGCGCTGAACGCGCTTTTCTCGCGTGCTGTCGCGGAAGGCAGACCGGCGGTCCTCGTCGGCGACGGCAATCATTCTCTCGCCGCGGCAAAAGCGCTTTACGAAAAGTACAAGGCGGAGGGAGACGCGCGCGCGTCGTCTGCGCGATACGCTCTCGTCGAGGTCGAGAACGTCCGGTCGGGCGGAGTGCGGTTCCTTCCCATCCACCGCGTGGTATACGGCAGTCCGGGTATTGCGGAAAAACTTTCCCTGCTCGGCGGCAGCGGGAGCGTATCTCTCGTGCGCGGCTGCTCGTCGGTGCGCGTACCTGCGCCCGCGGATCCTGCTGAAGCGTATGCCGCAGTGCAGGCGGTCATCGACGCTTCCGGTGCGCGGACCGATTACATACACGGCGACGGGGAGATCATGCGCATATGCGCTGAGGACGCGGATGCTGTCGGCGTGCTCATGCCTCCGCTTGCAAAAGACGGATTGTTCGGCTATATCGCTTCGCACGGCGTTCTTCCGCGCAAATCGTTTTCGCTCGGAGAGGCGGAGGATAAAAGGTATTACGTCGAGTGCAGGCTCGTGGACGATAAGGGAATATAAGCGAAAAAATATTTTATCTGAAAGAGGACAGACGTTATATGGCAAAGGCACTTAAGTTCGGCGGTACGTCGATGGCGAATGCGGACAGCATACGTAAGGTAAGGGATATCGTACTTGCGGATCCCGAAGCGAGGTATGTCGTCGTTTCCGCTCCCGGCAAGCGTGAACCGTCCGACACCAAAGTCACCGATATGCTCATCGCGCTGTGCGCGGAGCAGACGGAAGAGGGCAAACGCCGCGTGCTCGAAAAAATAGCGGCGCGTTTCGATGCGATAATAGACGATCTCGGGATAGATCTCGACCTGTCTTCCGATATCGAGGACATCGTTTCGGGAGAGGAGAGCGATTCATACGATTACGTAGTCAGTCGCGGCGAATATCTTTCCGCGAAGGTCCTTTCGAAACTTATAGGATATGAGTTCGTGGATGCTGCGGATATAGTCAGGTTCGGCGAAAACGGCAGGCTGGACGACGATCTTACGCAGCGGCTCGCGTCCGACAGACTGCGTAAG
>USNB01000095.1 GCA_900555875.1 uncultured Eubacteriales bacterium | reverse complement strand
GACTTTGTTGCCGGCGGCGTCCGCTATGCGGCGGTATTCTTCGAGCTGTTCTGCCGCGATATCCGCCATGCCGCGGTGTGCCGCCGCGAGCCGTTCTGCGAGCGTTTCGAGCGTGACGGTACCCATCTGCGCATTCTTGCGCACCGTCTCGAGCAGTTTTTTCGTCTGTTCCTTTGTCTTTTCGTCCATATATTCAGTATGCGCCGCGGAGTTTCGGTTATCCGCTTCCCGGCCGCGCCGCGACGCGATGAATAAAAACGATGAAAAATAATTTGCTTTTGGGAAAGATTTAATGTATTATTATACGGGAAGCGTTATAAATAAGAATATATATAAAGGGGAACGGGCTTGCCCGTCCTTAAAAGGAACGCTATGGCTAATAAGACAAAAACTTTATCGGTGATATTTTCCGTCGTCGCGGGCGTGCTTATAGCGGCTATCGTCGTCGGTATGATCGTGGTGATAGTGGGGATGAGCTCGCGCGGCGGGACGCGTTACGGGGATATAAAATACTCCCGTCCGGATTTCGACGAGCTTGACGAGGCTTTCGACGACGCCATCTCCGCCGCCGAGCACGGCTCGCGCTTGTCTGCGGTGGACTCCATGAACAATGCGACCGAGCTGTTTTCCGAGCTGGTGTTCTGCGTTTCGTATGCGAGCATCGAGTATCAGAAGGATTATACGGACAGTTATTGGAGAAACGAATATACCGAGCTGTATTCGCAGTATAACAAGTCGTATCTGGATTATTATACGATGCTGAATACCGCGCTCGACAGATCGGACAGCGGCTCCATATTCTCGGGCTGGAGCAGCGAGGAGATGCAGAGCATACGAGACGAGTATGCGGCGCTCACCGGAACGGGCGATTATGTGGAAAATCAGAACGAAATACTCGAGATCACGACGGAATATAACGATCTCGGTACGGGCAATACAAACGTTTTTGCAAGCGAAGACACGGCGCGGGAATTCGCGACAGAAGCGGGCGACCTTCTCATAAGGCTCGTCAAAACGTATAACGAGATGTATCCCGAAGGCTATGTCGATCAGGCGTATGCCTCTTACGGGCGCGAATACACCGCTGTCGACGCCGCGGAGATGCGCGGCTACGTAAAGGACTATCTCGGGGAATATATCGGGAAACTTTACGACGATCTCGGCGATACGGGCATATACCTGTATAACCGCACGCCCCTCGATGACGACCTGACGCAGAGCAACGCCGTTGCCGGTCTGCTTGCCGACGTCGGCAGCCGTGAAGCAACGCGCTCCGTCGATCCGGATATGGAGGGATATCTCGCGGAGGCGAACGACTATATGCGCCGTTACGATCTGTATTACCGCTCGACCAATCCGAACGGCAATACGGGCGCGTATACCACATACCTCGCCAAATACGAGATGCCGTATCTTTTCCAGTACGTTTCCGGCTCGCTGACGGATACTTCGACGTTCGTTCATGAGTTCGGGCATTTCGCGTCCTTCTACCTGAACGGCGCGGCGGGCGGAGCGGATCTCGACGTCGCGGAGATCCAGAGCCAGGCGCTCGAAATGATGTTCATAGGCAGGTATGACGAGCTGTACGCGGGCTATACCGTCAGCAACGGCAGCGAGACCGTGACGGGCAGCGAGATCGCGGAGATCGCCGAAAAAGGAGATATCATGAACCAGCTCATCTTCAGCATAGTCATGGGATGCGTTTTCGACGAACTTCAGTACGATATGAATACGGATTCGTACTCTTCGGGCGCGGACGTCACGGAGAAATTCACCGAGATCCTCGCTGATTACGGCATAGACGAAGAACTTGCTCTGCGCATGAGCAATGATCTCGGGTATGACTATAATTATTTTGAATATTGGTGGGCGGCGGTATCCCATACTTTCGAGCAGCCGTTTTATTACATCAGCTACGCGATGAGCGCGATCCCCGCTTTCACCATTTATGTGGACAGTACGTCCGATTTCATTTCCGCGGCGACGGAGTATAATTATATCCAGCGCTACGGCGACGGGAGCTACGGCTTCGAAGAACTTCTCGACAATGCCGGCGTGAGCAGTCCGTTCGATGCGAGGACATATTCGGAGCTGGCTTCTTATCTCGATACTTTGGTATAGGGTAGCTTTAGCCGCCCCCTGTTGTGGTATGACGGCTATAATACCGCTATGACAGACTACGTGCTGCCTTAAGTGCGCCGTCCCATAACGGGGGCGGCGCATAGCATTGTACCGCGGACCGTCCGCGACGTGTTTTTTATCGTGACAAAGCATGTGTCCGCCCGGATGCGGCGGAAGAAAAGCGGCTCCGCGCGGGGCTTTACTGCCCGAAGAGACGCTTCGTAAGATCGATGGAATGGAAAACGAAGCGCTCAAGAAAAATGGGAAAAAGGCTTGACAACGGGACGCGGTTATAATAAAATATGGTGTAAGGGGAGAGGTATTCGAAAATGCTGGAAGCTTTTTTAGACGCGCTGAAGGACACGGCGCTGCTCATCCCCTTTCTGTTTGCGGTGCATCTGCTCATCGGATTTCTGGAGGCACGCAAACTGAACCGGATCAGGCGGGGCGGATTGCTCCAGTCTCCGCTTGCGCCGCTTGTGGGAACGGGGCTGGCGCTTCTGCCGCAGTGCGGTTTTTCCGTTGTGGCGAGCGAGCTGTATGCAAGGCGTTTCATAACAGCGGGTACGCTGATCGCCGTTTTCATCGCGACGAGTGACGAAGCTCTTCCCATTCTTATCGGCGAAGCCGCGACCGATCCGTCGCTGTGGGGGCGCACCGCGCTGCTCATGGGGATCAAAGCCGCGCTTGCGCTTGCAGCCGGTTATGCGCTGACGCTCGTCTGTCATTTCATCCGTAAAAGGCGCGGCGCAGCGGCGCAGGAGATGCCCGCGGACCATGACGACGCCTGCAGTGCAAATGACGCAGATCGCGATAGCGACGCGCATGAGCATGCCGAACGGCATGAACATGACGACGGACATGCGCACGGCGGAGACGACGACGGATTCGTGCATACGCACGAGCACGGCTGCTGCGGTCATGATATAGGCGAACATAAAGGCGGTGTGTTCGAGCGGTATTTCAAACATCCGATAATACACACGCTGGTCATAACGCTGTTTGCGTTTGTGATAAATTTCGTGCTCGGCACGGTGATATATCTTGTCGGAGAGGACAGGTTCATTGCGTTCATGCAGAGCGGGACTTATCTTCAGCCGCTCGTATCCGTGCTTGTCGGGCTGATACCCAACTGCGCCGCGAGCGTGATGATAACGCAGCTCTTTGCCGGCGGATCGCTGACGCTGGGAGCCGCCGTTGCAGGACTTGCCGTCAATGCGGGGCTGGGCATCGCCGTACTTATAAAAGAGAACAGGAGAGCGGGCGAAAACGCGCTGATAGTCGCGGGACTGATCGCTGTCGCTCTTGCCGCGGGATATGCTCTGACGCCTCTCGAAGCCGTGCTTTGACGGGGCGGCGTGCGTGGAAGAGGGAACACTCGATAAGGAGAATAAGCGTATTATGTCCGTGATACTGATAGTGGACGACGAACAGGGAATAAGAGACGTGCTCCGGGAATACCTGGAGCTTGAAGGATATGAAGTGGATGAAGCCGTGGACGGCATGGACGCCATCCGCCAGGCAAAAGCCAGGGATTACGACCTCATAGTCATGGATGTCATGATGCCTAAGCTGGACGGTTACAGCGCCGTCAAGGAGATCAAAAAGGACAAGGACGTTCCCGTGATCATGCTCAGCGCGCGCAGCGAGGAATATGACAAGCTCTTCGGTTTCGAGATCGGCGCGGACGATTACGTGACCAAGCCGTTCTCCCCCAAAGAGGTGGTGGCTCGTATAGGCGCGGTGCTCCGCCGCGGCAAGACCGCAAATAAGAAGATAGTGTCCGACGGGCTGGAGATAGACCTTGCGGGCAGGAACGTATACGTGGACGGGAAGAAGGTGTTCCTTACCCCGCGCGAGTACGACCTGCTCTTCTATCTCGTCAAGAACGAAGGCGTCGCCGTCCCCCGCGAGCAGCTGCTCGCCGACGTGTGGGGATACGACTTCTTCGGCGAAGACCGCACCGTGGACACTCACATCAAGATGCTGCGCTCCAATCTCGGACCGTACCGCGACAAAATACTCACCCTGCGCGGCGTAGGCTACAAGCTCGTACTCTGACGCCGGCCGCATATAAGGGCATATGCGCGAAGAAAACGTAACAACAGAAAACAATGCCGAGGACAAGCCGGGCGGAATGCACGAGCTTGTCTTTTCGCCTGACCGGAAAAACCCTTCGCTTCCGCAGTCGCCCGTCATAAGCAGATACCACCACATACCGCGTTTCCGCTCCATACGTTTCAATCTGTGGCTGACGTTCATGTTCATGACCGTGGCGATGCTGGCGATCATCTGGCTGTACGAACTCATATTCTATTCCACGCTGTACGTATATTTTCAGGAGAACGATCTGTACTCTTCCGGCCAGTCCTTCGCCGTGGATTACGTGGACTATTCGCTGACCGACCCGGAAAAGCTGGACGGCTACATCGCCGATTATGCCGAAAGCCACGGCGTCAACATCGTCGTGTTCTCTCTGGCCGACGACGGCAGCGCCGACGTGCTTTTCACCGCCACGCCCAACACCGGCGTCGTCGCGGGCGGGCTGGAAGGAGCGCTGCTCGAATATTATCTGGACATGCTGGATTCGTACAACGTCGGCTATGTTTCCAATACCACCGACCTCGAAGACGTGGCGTCGGACATGGTCATATACGGCTTCAAGACGGTCATAAGCGGCGAAACCCACTATATTTACATGTCGTCGCTGCTGCCCTCGTTCGGTCAGGCGCAGAATACGCTGACCGGTCAGCTCGCCGTCATTACCGCCGCGTGTATAGTCATAAGCGTGTTCGTCGCCTACCTCGGTTCCGGTTTCGCCGCGCGCCCCATGCGCGAGCTTACGCTCAAAGTCGTGGGCATCACTGCGGGCGGCAAGCGCGAACCGCTGGATACGAACACCAAACTTGCCGAGATAAACGAGCTGTCCGCCGCGTTCAATAAGGCGTTCGACGATATAGAAAGCAACAACCGTTTCCGCCGCGACCTGCTCGCCAACGTTTCGCACGATATGAAAACGCCGCTGACCATGATCCGCGCGTACTCCGAGATGATCCGCGACATTTCCGGCGGCAACAAGGAAAAATGCGCCAAGCAGGCGCAGGTCATAATAGACGAAACCGACCGTCTCACCGCGCT
>USNB01000094.1 GCA_900555875.1 uncultured Eubacteriales bacterium | reverse complement strand
TATTGATACTGAACAAATTCGGAGAAAAATAAGTATAATGAGTAAGATCACCAAGAAAGCCGCAGCGATAGTATTTGCGATCGCGATAATGGCAAGCAGCGTATGTGCGGTATTTACAGGCTGCGCAACGAATGATCCTTCGGAGCCCGACGGTCCTTCCAATACCAGTACCGCAGTGTATTCCAACGGCGGCACCGCAGTGCAGTACGGCGACTACGTATACTTCATCAACGGTATACCCGATTATACCGACGAGAGCGGTACGACGAACGTTGCCGGCAGTGTCGTGAAGGGAGGTATCTACCGCACGACCATCGATTGGGACAGACCCGATACCCTTGACGAAGCGCGAAACGCCGTGCTCGAGGAGTATGCGGACGACGCTCGTTTTGCGGATCCGGATAACGAAGGCGATACGGGCTTCGACGAAGACGATTACGAACGTTCGGCTGCGCGCTCGACGACGCTGTACGACGTTCTCGACTTCGAGCACGAGATACTCGATTATATACAGCTGGGCGAATACACGATAGGTAACGAAGACGGCAGCGAACAGCCGACATATACCGATTCCGAAGGCAGAACGCGTCAGAACTTCGTTCCCACTGCGGGAGAAGCCGGCGAATGGCGCGTGACCTCCGAACGGGTCGTGAGCAAAAAAGTGGGTACGTCCGGTTACGACGGCGGGTTCTGGATATATGACAATATAATTTACTTCGCGTCGCCGAGTACGGATCACGACACGGAAGGCAATGTCGAGTATGACCGCACGTCGTTCTGGGCATATAACCTCGGTACCGGTTCGCTCACCGAGCTGTATACCGCCACGGAAGTGAACAACGCCCTTCCTTATGCGTATTATAAGGTCGGCGATTACGTATATCTCGCCACGTTCGAGAGATATTATGCAAATGCCGACGACGAGGAGGCGGGAGTCCTCACCGGATATATAGTCATAAATCGCATCTCCGGTACGAATGTGGTAGATAATTATGAACTTATGGAGGGAGTGACCGACGCATACTTCTATGTCTCGGAGACCTATATCCCCGACGAGAACGAAACGAGCGCCAATAACTTCATTTATTTCACGCGTGAAAACACGTCGGATGACAACAATCCCGACGGCGTGACTCTGGAAATGGTTCCCGTCGATGCTTCGCAGGGACAAGAGGACGCCCGTTACGCTATAGATACGGCGACTACGGGCAGCATTTCGGTGCTCGGTCTCGAAGGCGGCTATCTGTATTACACCAAAACGCTTGCGAGCGGCAGCACGGGTCTGCTTATAAACAGCCTGTACGCACAGCTCCACGAATATGACGATACGTACGTATACGATCCCGCCGATCCCGACAGCGATATCGCTCCGCCGATGAACGAGTTCGATCCCGTACTTTGCAGCGATACGTCCGAATATACGACCATCCTTCCCATTCCGCAGGACTCCAACGATATGAAAGCTCCCTGCTTCATGGGCGCAAACTCTAACGGCATATACCGTGTGACGGCGACGGGCAGGACGCAGGTCTATAACGGCACGATCACTCTCGTCGGTTATAACGACGGCAGGATATACTGCACTCTCGAGACGACGGAAGAGGATACGGAGGACGATACGACGACGGACGACGAGGACAGCTCCGGAACCGTTACGGCATTCGTGTCCGCGTCGGCATATCAGGATTTCACGTATCAGACGGCTACCATACTCAATATCGGCGTAGCGCCCACGACGACCCCGTTCTCCATCGATTTCGTTACTCTCGATTTCGGTGAGGTGACCGGAGCGACTGCCGACACCGAAGAGACTTATGTTTCGTATTTCGGCACCTACGGCGGTTCGATGGCGGATTACATGTACCTCAACAAGGTGAGCGGCAGGTGGGAGAGCGCGAGCACGGTCAATCTTATGATAAGCGACGTGGTATATTCCGAAAAGCCGGCGATAACCTGTTACGATCATAACTGCCTCAACTTCCTTCACGATCATTCTTCTTGGGACGATTACACCGAGGATGAGGAAGAGGGAACGGACGAAGGCGTTATGCCGGACGACAGCACGTTTACCTGAGAGCAGCCGGACGCTTTTGAAAAACATCCCTAAATCGCTTGACAATAGGGCGCGGATGTAATAAAATAGACAAGATTGAAATAATTTGCGTAAAACCGACATGCCCCGTCGGTTTTATGCGGCTTATGCGGCGGCGTAGCGTGAAATGCGCCGGACCGCGCAATGAGGATAAAATGGCAGAGAACAAGACGACTGTAAAGGCGGCAAGACCGGGAAGAACGATCGTTGCGACCGTCGACCCCGCCAAGAAGGATTCTCCCGCTTATGTGGAGAAGAAGTGGTACATCGCCGACGGAGAGGGAATGCCTCTCGGCAGACTCGCCAGCCAGGTGGCTGCGGTGCTTCGCGGCAAGAACAAACCGCTGTTTACACCCAACATGGATTGCGGAGATTACGTCATCGTCATCAACAGCGATAAAGTCGTGCTCACGGGCAATAAGCTCGAGCAGAAGATGAAGAGGACGCATTCCGGTTATATGGGCGGACTTAAAGAAAAGAGCTATAAGCAGTACATGGCAGAGTCTTCGGACAAAGCGGTGTACGACGCCGTAAAGGGCATGCTTCCCAAGAATGCTCTCGGCAGAAAGATGCTCAAGAAACTCCGCGTCTACAAGGACGCGTCGCACGGTCACGAGGCACAGAAGCCCGAGATCCTGCCGCTCGTTAAATAAGGAGATCCCCCATGTCAGCAACGAAAAACGTTAAGAAGAAATTACAGTTCTGGGGAACGGGACGCCGCAAGAAGGCAGTCGCCCGTGTACGTCTCATGCCCGGCAGCGGCGTGGTGCAGATAAACAAGCGTTCGCTTGACGATTACTTCGGTCTCGAGACCCTCAAGCTCATCGTCAATCAGCCGCTCGTGCTCACCGAGTCCACCGGCAAGCTGGATATATTCGTGAACGTCAGCGGCGGCGGCGCTACGGGACAGGCGGGAGCGATCCGTCACGGTATAGCGCGTGCGCTCGTCGAGCTCGACGAAGCCAATAAGCCCGCGCTCAAGAAGGCGGGATTCCTTACCCGCGATCCGAGAATGAAGGAGAGAAAGAAGTACGGTCTCAAGAAGGCTCGTAAGGCTCCTCAGTTCTCGAAGAGATGATCGGAATATACGAATTGCATTTACACAAAACGGAAGGCTTTGCCTTCCGTTTTTCGTAATCGTAAAACCCCGCCGTTGAGACAGGGCTTTACGAGCAGTTCAAAGGGCGCGTTATCGCGGCGAAAGAACAAGGCGGCGTTATAAGCGATTGCCGTAAATATATTTATAAATCCACTCGCCGAAAATGTTTCATCGATAGTTTGCAGCTTATGGCAGATAAGATGATATAAATGGCTGTCCCTATACTCAAAGCTGCCGCTTTTGCTCCCGTATTTACGGAATTAAGTCCGTTCAGCGTTTCGGAATACAGAGGCGTTGCCCATCGTAATACGATGAAGACTCCGATCAGCAGGAATATGACGACCGCGCTTATTGTGAACGGAACACCGATTTTGTCCGGTTTTTTGAAATAGCGTGGGAAGAAGATCAGATTGAATATGCCGAGCAGGATCGCGCCGTTTCCGACGAGGACGATATTTGCCGATATTCCCGCTTGATTGACGTACTGTTCCGCAGGCAGAACTGCTCCTTTGACGGCGCCCGCTGCCCCTGCGAGCAATAAAATGATGCACTGCAGTCCGATCGCGACCAGTATTTTAGCTTTGGGGATGTGCTCCTTTTTCACGGGCAATGCGCAGGAGAACGCGATATCTCCGTTTTCCCTTGACATCATACAACAGAAAAATACCGAAAGACAGGAGAAAAAGAAGATGACTTCGTACGGATAATTCGGCACGAACACAAGCGCGGCAAAGAAAAGAAAGATAAAAGCCGTAGGGTGCAGACATAAACTTATTTCTTTTTTAATGAGATTCAGCATACCTTTTTTCCTCGTTTGCCTTTTCCAGATGAACTATTATATTGTCGATCGTCGCATCTGTGACCGCGGCAGTTTTTGGCATTTGAGCATCGCGCGGGAGCAGGCCTTCGAATCCCTCTTTTACCGATTTGACGCCGATGGCATTCGCGGCGGTCGCGTCGGCAAGAGAAGAAAAACGCGCTAACATATATTTGTCGAGCAGTTCTTTCAGCGGACACGCGGTAATGACTTTACCCTGCGAAATATAAACGACGTCATCGGCGATCCGCATCAGGTCGGATGTGATATGCGTGGAAAAGAGAACGGAAACGCCTTCGTCGCGTACAAGCTGCAAAACGATGTCGCAAAACTCTTCGCGCGAAAGAGGATCGAGTCCGCTCGTCGGTTCGTCCATGACGAGCAATTTTGCTTCGTGCGAAAGGGCGAGGGCGAGCGCAAATTTTACTTTCATGCCTTCGGAAAGCTCTTTTACTTTTTTTCTTTCGGAAAGTTCAAACTGCGCAAGGAATTTTTCGTATCTGCTCTGATCCCATGCCGGATAAAAAGGCGAGTATGCTTTGCGGACAGCGGCAAGCGTGTTCATGGGATAATATCGAAAGCCGCCTCCGACATAACCGATCATCTGCTTGGCGATCATTTCGTCTTTATGAATATCTTTGCCGTAGACGGTGACGTCTCCTTCTGTCGCGATAAGCCTGAGGATGCCTTTTATGGTCGTACTTTTTCCTGCGCCGTTTCTGCCGATAAGCCCGCATATATGTCCGTGCGGCACGCAAAAACTGACTTTATCCAGAGTAAATCCGGGATAGATCTTCGTCAGTTCTTTTACTTCAAGTGCATTCATTTTTGTCCGTCATCTCCGTTTTTGACATGATTGACTGCATTCCAGAACGATTCCGCATAGGAAAACGGCTGCAAGGCAATGCCTTGTCCTTTGTCTGCCATCAGGATCAACTGATCGCCCGGACCAAGCGAAAACATATCCCGCACTTCTTTCGGAATGACGATCTGTCCTTTGGGACCTATCTTTACGGTGGCAAGAAATTTACCTTCCGGGAAATTCACCATGATCTTGCTCCTTGTGGTATAATTAGTATTACTTTTCTTACTTATTATACCATACGCGATTTTATATGTCAATAGGTTTTATATGTTGATCGGATGGCTCGGAAGTTCTTATTTTGCGGACGGCATCCGTGAGCGGCGGCAAATGAGCCGCGGCTTTTGCGAAAGATCTTCAGCGGAACGGCGCATAATAGTAATATGAAGAAATTTCTCGGATCTGCGGGATTTTTGGCGGCGGCAGGCGTGATCTCCAAGCTGCTCGGAGCGGTGCATAAGCTGCCGCTCATGGCGATGCTGGGGGCGGAGGGCACGGGAC
>USNB01000093.1 GCA_900555875.1 uncultured Eubacteriales bacterium | reverse complement strand
CACTGCGGTATTCGGGCATTTCCCCAATGCGCTCATGATAGCCGAGGAGTCCACCGCATGGCCCATGGTGACGAAGCCTGCCGATTGGGGCGGTCTCGGATTCAATTTCAAGTGGAATATGGGCTGGATGAACGATACGCTGCAGTACGTAAAAGCAGATCCCTATTTCCGGCATTACAAGCACAATCTCATGACGTTCTCCATGGCGTATGCGTTCTCCGAGAATTTCGTACTGCCTATCTCTCACGACGAGGTCGTATACGGCAAAGGTTCGCTCATAAACAAGATGCCCGGCGATTACGATCTTAAGTTCGCTGGCGTGCAGAACTATCTGCTCTATATGTTCACTCATCCGGGCAAGAAACTGCTCTTCATGGGCTGCGAGCTGGGACAGTGGTCGGAATGGAATTGGCAGCGCGACATAGACTGGCTGCTTTGCGAATTCCCCAAACATCAGGGGCTGCAGCGCTTCGTCAAAGAGCTTAACTGGATATACCGCACTACGCCCGCGCTCTACGAGATAGAGAACAGCTGGGACGGATTCGAATGGCTGGTCGCCGACGATGCCGACGCTAACGTGTTCATCTACGAGCGCCGCGACCGCAAGGGCAACCGCGCTCTCGTCGTGCTTAACTTCGCGCCGTGCGACTGGAAGGGATATCGTCTTCCCGTCAGCCCGGGCAAGTACACGCGCAGGATCAAAACGTCGTATTACGGCTGGGATATGGAGCCGGTGGTCATAGAATCGGAAGAGATCCCCAACCGCAACAAGACGGACAGTCTCGTGATGGATATAGAGAACATGAGCGGTTACATATTCCTTGCGCCTCCCTGCGAGCCGAAGCCCGCAAAAAAGACGCGCAAGACAGCAGCAAAGCGTCCCGCGGCAAAAAAGACCGCGACAGGAAAGAAAAAGACTGCCGTAAAGGCAGCCGGCGATAAGGAGGATAAATGATCTATGGCGACTAAAAAAACGGAGAGCGCCAAAACTGCCGAGGGCAAGCCTGCGGCTAAAAAGACGGCGGCGAAGAAGTCCGCTTCCGGGAGCGGTAAGAAAGCGGCGCGTAAAGTTCCCGCAAAACCCCGCATACTGCTCGTAGCAGGCGAGTGCAACCCGTTCTCTCAGACGGGCGGTCTCGGCGAAGTGGCAAGCTCGCTGCCCATTGCGGTGAACGAGCTCGGCACTGCGGAGATGGCGGTCGTTACGCCGCTTTACGAATGCGTGGGCGAGCAGTACCGCAAAGATTTCAAATTCGTGTGTCACATAAACGTGCCTGTTGCATGGCGCAGCCAGTATGCGGGACTGTTCAAGTACGTATATCGCGGGGTCACGTATTATTTTATCGATAACGAGTATTATTTCAAACGCGCGGGACTGTACGGTTACTACGACGATGCAGAACGCTTTGCGTTCTTCTGCCGCGCGGTACTCGAGCTTATGCCGTATATGGATTTCAAGCCCGACGTCATCCATTCCAACGACTGGCATATTGCGCTCGTGCCCATTTATTATAAGCTCTATTACATGTATGCGGAGGGCACGGCGTACAGTTATATACAGAACCTGATCACCATACATAACATCGAGTATCAGGGACGGTATGACGGCAATCTCCTCGAAGAGGTGTTCGGCATAGCGGGTAATCAGTATTTCACTCTCGAGTGGGGCGGCTGCGTCAACCTGATGTTCGGCGCGATGGCATACAGCGACCGTATATCCACGGTGTCGCGCACGTACGCCGAGGAGCTTAAAAGTCCCGAGCACGCATGCGGGCTGCAGGACGCGGTCAAGCGCTTCGAAGGGAAAATGACGGGCATACTCAACGGTATAGATACCGTCGTTTATAACCCCGCGACCGCGCTTTCGCTTTTCGAACATTACGATGCCGATCATCCCGAAAAGAAAGTGCTCAACAAAACGGGGCTGCAAAAGCTCATCGGTCTGCCCGAGCGCGAAGATGTGCCGATGATCACAATGGTATCCCGCCTCGCATGGCACAAGGGCTTGGATATCCTTAAGCAGGCGATGCCGCGCATCGTTAAAGAGGATGTGCAGTTCGTCATCCTCGGCACGGGCGAACCCGAATACGAGGGATTCTTCCACGATCTTCAGAATACGTATCCGGACAAAGTGCGCGCGATCATCGCGTTCAATAAAGACATGAGCCAGAAGCTGTTTGCGGCGGGAGATCTTTACATGATGCCTTCGCACAGCGAACCTTGCGGCCTCGGACAGATGATGGCGATGCGTTACGGTACGATACCCATAGTCCGCAACGTAGGCGGGCTTAACGATACGGTGCGCGAAGGAGAGGACGGAAACGGCTTTGTGTGCCCCGTTCATACGGGCGAAGCGCTTGCGGATACCACGCTCCGCGCCCTTGCCGCATATCGCGACAAACCGCGCTGGCAGGCGATAATGCGCCGCGCAATGACGGAAGACTGGTCATGGTCGGCGAGCGCGAAGAAGTATATCGAATTATACAAAGACATGATAGCTAAGGCTAAATAATAAAGGAGGGGATACCCTCCTTTATTATTTAGCGTCTATGGGGACGGTTTTGCGCCGTCCCCTTTGAGTTGGGACGGCATATAATGCCGCTGATGCGGGCTACGTGCTCCGCGAGCGTGCATAGCGCCGCTGATACGCGCATCCGTGGGTGGTCACGTACTCCGCCTTGCCCTACCGGGCTGCGGCGACCGAGGTACGCTCCCACCCCGGCGGCTGCACATCTGAGCAGCACTCTGCGCGCTCGCGGCAAGCGGTCACATACTCAGCCTCGCACTACCGTTTGCTCGGCTACGGAAGTATGCTCCCTCACCAGTTGTCGCCCTGAGCCCCACTCTGCGCCGTCCGCTGTTTCGGTGGCGGGGAAGTAAGGATAAAAAATCGAGCGGCTGCGCCGTCCTTCGTTTCGGGGCAGGGAGTAAGGATAAAAATCGAGCGGCTGCGCCGTCCCTTGTTTTGGGAGCAGGGAGTAAGGACAAAAAGTAAAGATGAAACAACAAACACTCTGCGCCGGCGGCGGCGAAAGGGGCGGATATTAACGTGCCGTGAAATATTTGACAAGATACGGCTTTTGCCGTATAATGTACTGACCGGCGGGAGCGCCGGGAGAGAAATGCAAAAGGTAAAGGAAATAAATATATGTTAAAACTCGAAAATATCGGTTATGAGGTGATCGACGAGCGGACGGGCAAGAAGAACGTCATACTCGAAAACATCGATCTCGAATTTCCGGACGACAGCATAAACGTCATCACCGGGGCGAACGGCAGCGGTAAGAGCACGCTCGTCAAGCTCATCAGCGGCATAGAAAAGCCCACGAGCGGCCGCATATGGTATAACGGCGAGGACATTACGGACAAGAGCATCACCGAGCGCGCCAAGCTCGGTTTCACGACGGCGTTCCAGCAGCCCGTGCGCTTCAAGGGCATAACGGTGCGGAAGCTGCTCGACATCGCGTCCGACCACAGCAACAACCTTGCCGGATTATGCGACTATCTGTCCGTCGTAGGGCTGTGCGCGCGCGACTACATCGACCGCGAGATGAACGACAGTCTGTCGGGCGGCGAGCTGAAGCGCATAGAGCTTGCTATGGCGATAGCGAAGAACGGCGGAGTGTTCCTGCTCGACGAGCCGGAGGCGGGCATCGACCTCTGGAGCTTCGACAGCCTGACCAAGCTGTTCACCAAGCTGACGGGCAAGACGGTGCTCATCGTCTCCCACCAGAGCAAGATAATAGACATAGCGGATAACATCATCCTTCTCGATCGCGAGGGCGCGCCCGTCGTGGGCAAGCGCGACGAGATGCTGCCCGTCATAAACGGCAGCAGGAGCGTATGCTCGGTCATACAGGGAGAACAGGCGAATGGATAAACTGGACAGCGAACTGCTTTACAAGATAGCCGATCTTCACGGCATACCCGAAGGTTCATACAACATCCGCAAGGACGGCAAGTCGATAGGTCGCGCGTCCGACCCGGATATAGAGATAACCTCGCGCAAGGACGGCAAAGAGGGCATAGACATATTCGTGCGCCCCGGCGTGAAAAACAAGAGCGCGCATATCCCCGTGATACTCACGCAGGGCGGACTGCTCGACGTCGTGTATAACGACTTCTATATAGGCAAGGGCGCGGACGTCACCATCATCGCGGGCTGCGGCATACACAACGACGGCGGCGCTATGTCGGGTCACGACGGCGTGCACGTTTTCCACGTCGGCAAAAATGCGAAAGTCAGATACGTCGAAAAGCATTACGGCGAAGGCTCGGGGACGGGCGGCCGCATCATGAACCCGACGACGATCATAGAAATCGACGAAGGCGGCTATATGGAAATGGATACCGTTCAGATAAAGGGCGTCGACTCGACTTACCGCAAGACATCGGCGGTGCTTGTCGACCGCGCGGTGCTGACAGTCAAGGAAAAGATCATGACGCACGGCACCCAGGAGGCGACCACAGACTTCGACGTCAGACTGGACGGCGAGGACAGCGCGGCGCATCTCATATCCCGTTCGGTAGCGAGGGACGATTCCCGCCAGACGTTTATTTCGTGCATGGACGGCAACGCGCGCTGCAACGGGCATACCGAATGCGACGCCATCATACTCGACAACGGCCATGTCTCCGCCGTGCCCAAGATCAACGCCAACAACGTGGACGCAAGACTGATACACGAAGCGGCGATAGGCAAGATCGCGGGCGAACAGCTCGACAAGCTGATGACGCTCGGATTGGATGAAAAGCAGGCCGAAGATATGATAATTAACGGCTTTTTGAAATAATATATGTTTTCCGTTGACAGGCGTACGGACAATATAGTATAATATTTTCATAAAACGCAAGGAGAATTATTCCGTAATGGAAGACGGTGACGGCGGAAATAGCGACGCCAACCCAAGTATAAACTATTTACCGAATATGAAATTCAAAGACATAGCCATAAGGTTTGCCTTAATGGTTATGTCTTTTTGCGTTTTAAATATAATAATATCGGAGGAATAAAAAGAAAACGCTATGGACGACAACCTACAACGGCCCTGGCATGCGATGACATGCCGCGAAACTGAGGAAGAACTTAATACCGGTCCGGACGGACTGACCGATGAGGAGGCTGCCGCACGTCTTGCCAGATACGGGAAAAACGTCTTGCGCGAGACAAAACCGAAGAGTATCGGTAAAATGATACTCGAACAGATCTCGGACATCATGGTGATCATACTTTTTGTGGCCATGATATTTTCGCTTGTGATGTTTTTCATCGACGGCGAAGGACTTCCCGAGGCAATCGTTATTTTCGCCGTAATCGTGCTTAACGCCGCGATAGGCGTGATTCAGGAAAAGAAAGCCGCCGATGCTCTCGCGTCGCTCAAGCAGATGACCGCGCCTACTGCCCGTGTACTCAGAAACGGAG
>USNB01000092.1 GCA_900555875.1 uncultured Eubacteriales bacterium | reverse complement strand
ACACACCCGCACGACCCTGAACGTATGCTCGAGCGCATCGTATTTATGATGTTCGCTCGGCTGTGCGATCGTACCGAGTTCCGCCAGCTCCGGGATCACGTATTGCAGGAATCCGTATTCGCGAAGCAGCTTCAAACCGCGGTAGTGAGCGTCCTCCACCCCGTAAACGGTGTCTGCCATGAGTATCTTCAGCAGTTCGTCGCGTTTACGATTGGGAGTGATGTCCGCAAGAAGAGGCGCGCGCTTCATGGCTTCGTCCGCCGTGGCTCGTTCTATGCCGAAGCCCGTTTCCGCCGCTATACGGACAAGGCGCATGAGTCTTAATCCGTCGGACGAAAACACTCTTTCGGGATCCACCGCACGCATAATGCGCTTCTTTATATCCTCCGCGCCGCCGAACGGATCGACCAGCCTGTGGCTGCGGATGTCGTAATAGATGCTGTTTACCGTGAAATCGCGCCGCTCGGCGTCAGATTCGAGATCGGCATCGAAACTGACCGACACGGGGACGTGTCCGCCGCCGGGCGCGTACTTCTCCGTTCTGAACGGAGTATATTCGAGTTCGATGTCGCTGCGATATCTGCACTTTATCAGCGCAGTGCCCATGCGTCGATACGTCGTTGCGAAAAACCATCCTCTCGGAAGTTTCAGCCCGTCGGGCAGCGGGCGCCCCGCGATGTCTATGTCCGAAGGCGGCAGCCCTCCGAGGATATTGCGGACATAGCCGCCCACTATATATATGGGCGACTCATTGACTTCCGCAAATTTTTCCAGCCAATCGGGCACAAAGATATCCATTACGGCAATGATTATAACACTGCGCGAAAAATTTTTCAATTATTTTGGGGCATGATATAAATATTGGATCCGAAACGCGCGTATTCTGTTGATATGTGTCGAAAAACGTGATATACTTGCCATGGCGATCGTGCGTTACGCACGGCGAACAAGAGGACGGGACACAGATGTACAATTTTATAGTAAACAAGCGCAGCGGCAAAAACCGCGGCGAAAATAACCTTAATATACTGACAAACTATTGTAACGCCAAAGGATATGACTACTCGGTATACGAGACCAACGCACGCGGCCACGCCATGAAACTCACCGAGATGCTCTGCCGTTCGGGTGCGGACAACGTCATCGCTATCGGAGGAGACGGCACCTTCCACGAAGTGGTCAACGGCATAACGGATTTTGAAAATATCAAAGTGGGCTTTATCCCGTCGGGGCGCGGCAACGATTTCGCGCGTGCGGCTTCCCTGCCGCTCAAGCCTCTCGAAGCGTTCGAGGACATCATCGCGGGCGAAACGAAACGCATAGACTATATCGACGTCGGCCCGAAACGCTGCCTGAACATCGGCGGCACCGGCATGGACGTGGATGTGCTCAAAGCCGTTGACGGCAAGCGCAACGCATTTACTTATTATACTTCTCTCGTGCGCTGCCTGATGAAATTCACCCCGTATCACGTAACCGTGCGGGCAAAAACGGCGGAAGGCGGAGAGATAGAGCTCGTCAAAGACTGCATCATGGTGGGCGTATGCAACGGATCTGACTTCGGCGGAGGCATGCACATAGCGCCCGGCTCGAGCATAAACGACGGCGTTCTCGATCTTATGATAGCCGAAAAACTCAACCGCGGACCCTTAGGCATACTCTCGCACTTCGTCAAAGGCAGACATTACAAACTTCCCGAGATAACTCATTACAACGTCACCGAAGTGACCGTGGACGGCGGCGGCTGTCCCATCGAGCTGGACGGCGAGATATACGAAGGAATATCTCTCGACTGTAAAGTCGTCCGTTCGGGGCTCATCACTTATAAGACGAAACAGGAACGAGAGGACAACAAGTAAAACCCGTATCCGATATACAACCAGCGCGCCTGCCCGGGATATCTCCGGACAGGCGCGTTCGTCGACGTGCGTTACAGCCGGTTTGCCGCATACATTTTCCGCGAAAATAATATAGTAATGTATGAGTTTGGTAAAGGCGGTATTCACGCTCACTGCTTTCTCGGTCGTCGACCGTGCGCTGGGCTTTATATTCAAAATATACCTCTCGCGGGAAATGGGCGCGGCGGCTCTCGGCACATACCAGATAGCGCTGTCGTTTTTCTTTGTGCTCGCCACGCTGACGACAAGCGGACTGCCGCTCATAACGGGAAAAAAGACTGCCGCAATGCTCGCGGAGGGACGGACGCGAGACGCTTCATCCGTAGTCGGAGCGGGGCTGGTCGTGAACTGTGCGCTCTCTCTGCTGCTCGCCGGAGGAGTACTCGCGCTCTCCCCCGTTCTGCCGGCGCTGCTTTCGGGAGAGGAAGCGGTCGGACTGCTGCTCGTCATGCTCCCCGCTCTGCTGTTCGGCGGGATACAGGCGGCGTTCAGAGGGAACCTCTGGGGAAGAGAAAAATTCTTCACGGTATCTTTTATCGAGCTGCTCGAACAGATATTCCGCATAGTCATATGCGTCGCGATGTTCGCCGCAGGAGCAGGCAAGACTTTTGCCGCAGTGCTTTCGCTCGTACTGGCGATGGGTCTGAGCATGGCGATCACGATCGCCGTGTTCTTTGCGGGACGCGGACGCGTTGCCGCGCCGGGCGCGCAGCTCCGGCCGCTCATCGCCGAATCGGCGCCTATCAGTGCGCTGCGTGCGTCCTCGTCGCTGACGGGCGTTCTCATGGCGACGATCGTCCCTTTCCTCTTCTCCGTATCCGGCTATACTAGAGAAGAGTCGCTCGCCATGTTCGGCGCGGGGATCGGGATGGCTATGCCGCTGCTCTACCTCCCGATCACCGTCATAGGATCGCTCAGTTATGCGCTCATCCCCGAACTCAGCCGCGCCGCGGCGACGGGCAGACGGGATGAAGTACGCTCGCGAACGGAAACTTCGATCAAGTTCTCCGTGATCGTATCGGCGGCATGTATGCCCATGTTTTACGGCGTCGGCGAAGAAGTGGGCATGCTTCTTTACGGAGACGCCGTTGCCGGAGAAGCCATAAAACTCGGCACTTACCTGCTCATTCCCATAGCGCTCGAAAGCATAACGTCTTCGATGATGAATTCCCTGGGCATGGAAAAACAGGGATTCGTCAACTATCTCATAGGGACCGCGGTCACCGTCGGCGTCATGTTCTGTTTCTACGGAAGTTTTTCCGTGAACGCCGTCTGCATCGCAATGTTCGCGGGGCTCGTCCTCTCCACTGCGCTGGATATATCCTGCATTAAAAAACATACGGGCATATCTCTATCGATGTTCGGCACGCTGTTCGGCGCATGTATGCTCGCCGTCCCCTGCGCGCTGCTCTCGGAGTGGACGGCAAGACTGACGCAAGGAGCGCCGGCGGCAGCGGAGATAGCGTGCGGCGCGGCGGCAGGCACCGCCGCAATGCTCGCTCTTATGTGGGCGTTCGGACTTTACGACGGGTTCATGCTTCGCGGCAGGCGCAAAAAA
The DNA here is from genome assembly GCA_900555875.1 of uncultured Eubacteriales bacterium. GTDB lineage: Bacteria > Bacillota > Clostridia > Christensenellales > Pumilibacteraceae > Protoclostridium. The sequence goes on along the minus strand of USNB01000092.1, from coordinate 1,995 downwards.
GCGACGGGCGCGCGGCAAAAACACTTGCCAACGAGCGGATAAAAGTGTATACTTGTTAGGTAAAATTTCATACAGCCTTAAGGAGGCCCGACAATGAGTGATAAGGATACTCAGCAGGAAATTGCCTCTCAGGTAGAAGCGGAAGCTCGCGACGCCACACCCGAGAAGCGTGAAAGGAGACGCGATAAAAGATCCGCCGCCTACAAGATAGCTTCGATAGCGACGTTCTGTGCGATCGCGGTCGTTTGCAAACTGATCGGACGAACGCTCATGCTCACACCGTCGTTTACGATCTCGTTCATCTACCTGCCATGGCTGATAGCCGGCGCAACGCTCGGCCCGGTCGGAGGGATGACGGTAGGTCTCATCTCGGATCTGCTCGGCAACGTGATATTCGTCACGCAGGCATTCAACCCGCTCACGTTACTGTCCAACACACTGTTCCCTCTTCCGATAGCGCTGATATTCAAACTGTCGAAGCGCGGGAACGTGTACGTCAAAACGGTATGCGGAACGCTGATATCCCTTGCGGCATGCACGCTCGGTCTCGGATCGTTCGCATTATATTGGTACTACGGTTATATCGGCAGCATAGATTTTTTCACTTATCTCTGGATATACCGTATGCCGCAGGTCGGCGTGCTCGCCGTCAATATAGTCGTTCTTTGCATCCTCGTGCGTCCGCTCCAGAGAGTCAGGATGTACCCGGTAAGCGAAGATGAAGGCAGCGGATTGTTCGCACCCGTTTCCGGACTTTGCGTATCCGCGGCGCTGTATATCACGGCAATGATACTGATTTCCGTAAACGGTTTCGGTACGGCAAGAGCATATGTGATACTCACTGCGGTATGGCTGCTGATAAGCATGCTTTCCGTATCGCCGCTCACCCGCGGAAAGGCAAAGACGGCGCTCATCATCGGAGAAACGCTGGCTGCGCTCGCAACGGCGCTGGCTGCAACGATAAGAAACGGCAACGTACAGCCGTGGCTGGAATACATCCTCGCGGCTGCGGCGGTGATCGCGGCTGCGGCGGTGATAGTCGCCGTGATCGTCGTCAGAACGAAGAAGTCAAGGAGAAAAGACACATGATAACCGCTCTCGCAGGCGCCCAATGGGGCGACGAAGGCAAAGGAAAGATCATCGACATCATGGCGGCAAAAGCCGATGTCGTCGTGCGCGCTACAGGAGGCAACAATGCAGGACACACGGTCGTCAGCGGCGGCAAGACCTATAAGCTCCACCTCGTGCCCAGCGGCATCCTTTATGACGGAACGATATGCTGCATAGGACCCGGATGCGTGGTCGATCCCCTTTCCCTTCTCCGGGAAATGGACGAAGTACGCGCAAACGGCACCTCGCTCGACGGACTGCGCATAGACTGGCGCGCTCACATCGTCATGTCGTATCACCTTATAATAGACGCGCTTGCGGAAACGGCAAAGGGCGCGGGAGACATCGGTACGACGAAAAAAGGTATCGGTCCCTGCTATATGGACAAAGCCGAACGCGTCGGCATACGCTTCTACGATCTCGTTCATCCCGAAGTGTTCGCCGAAAAACTGCGCGCGATGCTCGAAAATAAAAAGAAATACATCACGGGGATGTTCGGCGCCGACGCTTATGCCGCAAATGCGGACAGGCTCGATTACGACAAAGTGCTCGCGGCGTATTCGGACGCGGCAAGCAAACTTGCCCGCTACGGCGCGGACACCACCGTCATAGCATACAACGCTAACAAAGAAGGCAAGAACGTGCTCTTCGAAGGAGCGCAGGGCACGCTGCTCGATCTCGACATGGGCACATACCCCTACGTCACGAGTTCCCACCCCGTCACGGGCGGGTTCTGCGTGAGCGGAGGCATAGGTCCCACGCTCATCGACGAATGTATAGGTATTGCAAAATGCTATACGACACGCGTCGGAAAGGGTCCCTTCCCCACCGAACTGTTCGACGAAACGGGCGACTTCATCCGCGAAGCCGGCTTTGAATACGGAG
>USNB01000091.1 GCA_900555875.1 uncultured Eubacteriales bacterium | reverse complement strand
GGCAGGGTGGACCGCGACGGATATACGTATAAATACTTCGAGCCGTGGGTGAGTTTCGCCAAAGAACTCGGCATGGACGGCATCGATTTCAACCCCACTTTCTTCGCGCATCCGCGCATGAAGGACGGACTGACTATATCCTCGCCCGACGAGGAGACGAGAAAGTTCTGGGTGGAGCACGGCAAGCGTTCGCTGGAGATCGCGGCGGAGCTGGGCAAGGCGTTCGGCAAACCCTGTCTCGTGAACATCTGGGCGCCGGACGGTTATAAGGACGTCCCCGCCGACCGTCTGGGACCCCGTCTGCGCATGGCGGCGTCCATCGACGAGATGCTCACGGTATGGGACAGAAAATGGGTCATCCCCGCGGTGGAGAGCAAGGTGTTCGGCATAGGCGTGGAGAGCTACACCGTGGGCAGCGGCGAGTTCTGCCAGAACTATGCGGCGACGCGCGGCATATGCTGCCTGCTCGACAACGGACATTATCATCCCACCGAAGTGGTATCCGACAAGATCCCTTCCATGCTCGCTTTCCACGACAAGGTGGCGCTGCACGTCACGCGCGCGGTGCGCTGGGACAGCGATCACGTCGTCACGTTCGAGGACGAACTGAAGGAGATCGCGAAAGAGATAGTGCGTAACGACGCCGCCGACCGCGTGCTCATCGGTCTGGACTATTTCGACGCTTCGATAAATCGCCTCGTCGCGTGGGTGACGGGACAGCGTTCCATGCAGAAAGCGTTGCTCTATGCGCTGCTGCTCCCGAACGCCGAAATGAAGAAGCTGCAGAACGCCGCCGACTTCACGCGGCTGATGTTCATGCAGGAGACGGTCAAAACGCTGCCTTTCGGCGACGTATGGGCGGAGTATCTTTCCCGCGCGGGGCTGGAGGAGGACTACTGCACGGAACTCATGGCTTACGAAAAGCAAATACTCAAGGAGAGGATGTAATATGAAGGATATATTCTGCGCACCTTTTATACGGGAAATGGGCAAGACGGCTTCCAATATGTATCGTCTCGGCTGGGACGAGCGCAACGGAGGCAATATCAGCTATCGCCTTAAAGCGGACGACGTGGGGGAATATCTCGATCTCGGCAAGGTCGTCCGGGAGATCCCCATCGGCTTCGACGCCCCTTCTCTCGCCGGCGAGATATTCGTCGTGACGGGCACGGGCAAGTATTTCAAGAACGTAGAGGACGATCCCGAGACCAATCTCGGCGTCATCCGCATCAAGAAGGACGGCAGAACTGCGGAACTTCTCTGGGGCTATAAGGACGGCGGTCGTTTCACGAGCGAATTCCCCGCGCATATGATGAGCCATATGGCGCGTCTCGCGGTCGATCCGGACAACCGCGTCGTCATGCATTCGCATCCCACCAACCTTCTTGCGATGAATTACGTCCATGAGCTGGACGAGGCGAAATTCACGCATACGCTCTGGGAGATGTGCACAGAGTGCATCGTAGTGTTCCCCGAAGGCGTGGGCGTTCTGCCCTGGATGCTCTGCGGCACCAATTCCATAGGCGAAGCTACCGCCGCCAAGATGAAGGATTTCCGCGTCGTCGTGTGGGCGCTCCACGGCGTCTACGGCGCGGGCAAGACTCTCGACGAGACGTTCGGCCTCATCGAGACCGTGGAAAAAGCCGCGCAGATCTATATGCTCATAGGCTCCCGTCCCCGCATCAACACGATAAAGGACGAGGATATGGTAAAACTCGTCGATCTGTTCGGGATCACCAATTACCGCAGGGATTTCCTCGACCTCAAGTAAAGGCGAGGCCCGGGACGGCCCTCTTCAGGGGCGCCGGGCGCGGAAAAGCCTCGCCGCAGACGCGGTATGCGCCGCCGGAAGGAGAGCGCGCGATTTACCCGCATGCCGAGCGTGCCGCAAATCGTGCAAAGCGTGCCGCAGACGCGGATTTCATGAACGTTTTGTGAAAATTAATTACCGAAATTAAAATTAATTTAAAATAAGGTCTTGACAATCGGTGCCTTTTGGTTTATTATAGTTGTGATACTCTAAAAACCAAAAGGAGAGGAATTTGATGAAGGATCAATCCACCACCAAAAAGTCGTTTTTCGACAATCCGATTCTGCGTACCAAAGTCAAGTCCGCAAACGCCAAGATCTTCCCGGAAGGCTTAGTGGGCTTTTTCCTTGGTCCCACGCTGGCGCTGATCAGCAACTCGGTACTGTCGAGCTACCTGAACACGTACTTTACCAATGTTCTCAACCTGAACAATTGGGCAAGCACGTTCTTTACCATACTGCCGGTCATTTCCGTCATATTCGTAGTAGCCGGAAATATCCTTATAGGCAGACTGATGGACCACGTCAAGACGCGCGCGGGCAAGGCGAGACCCATACTGCTTCTTGCGATGCCGCTCTGCATAATCGCACTGCTCGTTCTGTTCGTATTCATGCCGTTCGTAGACGGATCGGAAGAGACGCAGAACGTCCAGATACTTGCGCTTATCCTTATCGCGATAGGCTACAACCTGTGGTTCGCGATCGCATATCCGTTCTACTTCACCCCGCACTCCGCGCTCGTCAACCTGTCGACGCGTAACAGCACCCACCGTTCGCTTCTCGCTACGATATCCAACGCGACCACGCTTGCGGCAATGGGTCTGTGCTCCATGATACTTCCGTTCTTCCTCGGTCTGCTGTTCCGTTATGCGGACGCGACTTACATAACGGAAACGCTCGGATTGGTGATAGGTACGGACGCTATCGAAGCTGCATCCGGCGGTTACTTTACATATGCCGATACGGGCGCCATAATCTATGATCAGCCCGCATCCTACAACGCATGGAAGGTGTTCGTCATCGCGCTGATCATAGTCAATACCGTAGGTATCATCCTCGAGTATATGTTCACCCGTGAGCGTATCACCGAGGAGACGATGGCGAAGGGCGAAGCGGCTGAGGCCGAAAAGAAAAAGTCCATCCCCGTTTCGCAGCAGCTCAAAGCCTGCTTCAAGGACAAGTATTGGTGGATAATGATAGGTCTGTTCTTCTTCTATCAGCTCGGCGGTATGCTGAAGAACACCTCTCAGCTCTATTTCTGTCAGGCAATGTTCCCCGACGCCAACGGCGTGTATTCCACGACGACGGGCGGACAGTTCCAGGGAACGCTCTCCATAATAGGCGCTATACCGACGGCGCTCGGCATGGTCATCGCATGGCCGATCGCGAATAAGATAGGTAAGTCAAAGGCGATAGTCGGCGGCTGCGTGGTCGCGGCCATCGGCGGTATCATAGGTATGATCGCTCCCGCGAACTTCGCGCTCGTTGTGACGTCCTTCGTCATCAAGGCGCTCGGCTCCACGCCCGCGATGTATCTGTCGCTCGCGCTGCTCGCCGACGTGCTCGATCATCAGGAAGCGATGAACGGTTTCCGTACCGACGGCTTCACGATGACGATATACGGCGCCATCATGGCGGGCATGACGGGTATCGCTACAGGTATCCTCAATGCAGTCATCGGCGCATGCGGTTATGACGCATCCTCCGGTATCGTTTCCAGCCCTGAACTTCGCACGGCAATGCCCTGGATATTCATCGGCGGCGAGACGATATGCTACGGCATAATACTCATCATCACCCTGTTCCTCAGCGTTGAGAAGTTCGGCAAGTTCGACCATAAGGCGATAGTCATCGACCAGCGCGCGCTTGCGGTCGCGGAAGGCAGAACGTATGAGCCGCCCGCGGTAGTGCTCGCGCGTGAGGAAGCGGAGGCTAACGCCGCTGCCGAAGAGCAGAGAAAGGCGGAGCTTAAAGCCCTCTGCGAGAAGAAGGGTCTCGATTACGAGGCAGAGGAAGCCAAGTACGAAGAGGCTCAGGCTGCCAAGAAGGCTGCTGCCGACGCCAAGAAGGCTGCCGCCGAGGCTAAGAAGGCGGAGAAGGAAGCCGCTGCCAAGGCCGCATACGACGCTCTCAGCGCCGAAGAAAAGGCGAAGATCGACGAAGCCAAGGCTGCAAAGGCAGCAAAGAAGGCAGAGCATGACGCGAAAGTCCTTGCCGAGTTCAACAAGCTCAGAGAGGAGCGCGGTCTTACGACGCTTACCGAAGAGGACATGAAAGAGGACGACGCCGGTGCGGCGGCGCCCGCAACTGAAGCGGAGAGCACCGACGAGCCCGAAGAGAAATAAGTGACTTCGACATTTCCCGAAGGGGAAGCCGGTCGGAACTTCTTTTAAACGGGATAAACGGCGGCAGGTGACGGAAGTCACTTGTCGCCGTTCGTATTTTATCGCTCTGCGCCCGCAGACGGTGCGGATGCGTAAAATAGATAAAATATCCCAATAATAAAGAAGGAGAGAAAACGGATGAACAGATTCATTCTCAACGAAACGAGTTATCACGGCGCGGGCGCGATAAGCGCGATCCCCGCCGAGGTGAAAAAGCGCGGCCTTAAAAAGGCTTTCGTGTGCTCCGATCCCGACCTCGTGAAATTCAAGGTAACGGACAAGGTGCTTGCCGTCCTTGACGAAGCGGGCATAGCTTATTCGCTGTATTCGGAGATCAAGCCCAATCCCACGATAGAGAACGTGCAGACGGGCGTCAGGGCATACCGCGAAGCGGGCGCCGACTGCATCATCGCCATCGGCGGCGGTTCGTCCATGGATACCGCCAAAGCGGTGGGCATCATCATCAACAATCCCGAACACGAGGACGTCCGCTCGCTCGAGGGCGCGGTGGACACCGCAAAACCCGCCGTTCCCATCATCGCCGTTCCCACGACCGCGGGCACGGCGGCGGAAGTGACGATCAATTACGTCATAACCGACACCGAGAAGAACCGCAAGTTCGTGTGCGTCGACCCGCACGACATCCCCGTCGTCGCCGTCGTCGATCCCGACATGATGAGCACTATGCCCAAGGGGCTTACCGCAGCCACGGGCATGGACGCGCTCACGCATGCGATAGAGGGGTATATCACGAAGGGCGCGTGGGAGCTTTCCGACATGTTCCACCTCAAGGCGATCGAGATCATATCCCGCTCTCTGCGCGGCGCGGTCGCGAACACGCCGGAGGGCAGGGAAGGCATGGCTCTCGGTCAGTACGTAGCGGGCATGGGCTTCAGCAACGTCGGGCTCGGCATCGTGCATTCCATGGCGCATCCGCTCGGCGCGCTCTACGATACTCCGCACGGCGTAGCCAATGCGATCATCCTTCCCACCGTCATGGAGTACAACGCTCCCGCGACGGGAGAGAAGTACCGCGAGATAGCCCGCGCGATGGGCGTGGAAGGCGTGGACGGAATGACGCAGGACGAATACCGCAAGGCGGCGATAGACGCCGTGCGCAAGCTCTCGTCCGACGTCGGTATCCCTGCGGATCTTAAGAACATCGTGAAGCGCGAGGATATTCCTTTCCTTGCACAGTCCGCGATGGACGACGCCTGCCGCCCGGGCAATCCCAAGGATCCTAGCCTTGAGGATATCATCTCCCTTTATGAATCGCTCATTTAAGCAAAAGACGGAAGTCTTTTGCTTGACGGCTGTTTCGCGTGCGAAACAGCCGTCTTTTTGTGGGG
>USNB01000090.1 GCA_900555875.1 uncultured Eubacteriales bacterium | reverse complement strand
CCTGCTGCCTCCGCACGTCGCCGAAGCCTGCCTCATGGCGGCGAGGCAAAATTTGGTCCTTGCGGACGGTAACTGACCAGCTTTCGATGGGATAGACTAAGTTTGTACCGCAGCAGCTTTACTTGCCGCACCGCAAGGTGCCCAAAGAGATGTCGGATATTGCGTGTAACCGAAGCGCACGAAGGGCGCAAGGAAAAATATGACGGCGATCGCGTGCAGTCGGCAGAGCGCGGCGCGGGTGAATGCGCCGTTGCGGTAAAGAAACCGCTCTTTTCGGGGAAGCGGGGCATAGCGCTCATCGTCGCGATCGTGCTCTTCGTCACCGCAGCGGCAGTAGCGGTGCCCGTCGGGATCGTTGTGAGAGGCCCGGGCGGGATGCTCGGCACACTCGAACGGTTGAAGGATACCTATGTCGATATGACGGGGATAGCCGCGTTCGGCATCTGGAATGCGCCCGATTCCGTTTCGGAGTCGGCTCATATCTCAGACTTTTCTCCCGTGGTCACGTCGTCGCAGGTTGATGCGGATGACGGCGAAGAGTCGGACGATCCCGCGGAGGACGAGGATGAGGTCATAACGGGCGATTGGAGCGACGAAGAGCGTTACGACTGGGAGTCGGACTATGATTGGGATCCGACCAAAGCAAACGTTCTCGTCTCTTTCGACGACGAGGGGAAGATCGGCGAAGTCGTGTACGAGCGCACGAACGGACGCGGGCAGGTCAGGCAGGATACGCTCGGCAATGCCGTAGCGGTATATGTTTCGGACAGCTTTACCTATGTGATGTATATCAGCGATGAGGCGATGAAGTTCTGGACGGACATGAGCTATATGACCGCGGCGCTTTCGCCGTTTGCGTTTGCCTGCCACCATGAGCGCGCGCAGACGGTCGTGATCCATAATGAAACGGGTAAAGTGTTTGCTCTCAACGATCTGATCCCGCAGGTCAGCGAACTTTCCGGAGAGTTGAATCATACGATGCAGGTCGAGCCGTTCAAGCACGATTACTTGTATGTGGGTCCCATGTACGGCAACCTTATCCCGCAATGGTATAGCGTCATATACGATGAAAAGAGCGAAACATTGCGTTATGAACTTATTCTTCCCGCCGATTCGGAAAAAGTGCAGTCATATACGCTCGGATATAACGTGACTGCCGTGCGCAGAGATAAATACGGGCAGCAATATCTGCTCGAAGGATGCGGATACGAGGGCATAGCGTACGAACCTCCGCGCGTACAGGCGGGCATAGTCGAACTGCCGGAATATGAGATATACGGCAACGTGCTGGTGCTGGCGGAGACCAACGGCATTATGACGGGTACGGACGGGCGTATGTATGCTTTCGACGACGGCAAACTCAAGGTATTCGGGGAGGATTTTGAGCTTCGTTCCGTGGAGCCGGGCACATCTGTGGCATTTGAAGGCATATGCGCCGATTTCGGCGGCAGGCATAGTATGGTCGGCGACGGTATCGTTTACAGGCTTGAAGACGGGTATCTCTATTCGATGTTCGGCGAGGTGTGGAGCGTGGGGAGCGACGGCATGCTCTCCGCTATCGGACATCTTGACGGCACGTTTCCCCGGTATGCCGATGACTGCTATATCATCGGAGACGACATCATCGCATATGTGAATACCGAACTTACTGACGACGGCAGAGCGTCCGTAAACGGAGAGATCGTACGCATGACGTTCGGCTATGTCGACGGGGTCCACAGCGCGGCGAGCGAACATCTCATAGACGCGACGCAGATAAGCGTGTTCAAAGGGCGGATGGAGATCTTGCAGTGCGACGGCGGCGCGCCGTATCAAGGCAACACCGATTATTTTCTTCTTATGCCTGACGAAAACGGAGATGTAGAGCCGATCCGTTTTGCATACGGCTATGGCGGACAAATGCTCGGCGTAACGCGCCCGATCGCCGAACCGGTGATACTTCCGAATTGATGTATATTAGCGGCGCACGTTCTGCGCGGATATAAAAATGCAGCGGGGGCGCAGATGCGCCCCCGCCGTTCGTCTTGCCGCATATGCGGCATCGTCATTTCGTCAGTATGAGTTCTATAGATCCGCCGTCTTTGGAAAACGTCAGTACGTTTTCCTCGGAGATATCGAACGTCACATTCTCCGTACACATGGTAAATGTCGTGTAAGGCTATGGCTGTGTGACGTTGACCGTGCAGGCGAGCACCGATCTGTCGCCGAAAGAGCTTTCGTTCTCTACGATGAGCACGATCTTCGCCGTTCCCGCGTTTATCTTCGTCCTGTCGATGTTTATCGTAAATCTGTACGCATCGCCTGCATAAACTCTTTTGGCAACGGCAGCTGCGAAATTGCTTCAAAACGCTTGCGGTTTTACGGACGTTGTGATAGAATAATTAAGCCGTGCTAAGTGGGGAGCCAGCGGTGCCCTCTACCTGCAATCCGCTACAGCAGGGCTGAAAGCCGTTCTCGGCGCAGATCGTGAAAGGCAAGTTGCAAGTAAGCGGTGTTGACCCCGGGGTCTTGTGCAACGCTTTACTGTGAACCGTGTCAGGGCTTGACCGCAGCAGCACTAAGCAGCTCTTGGCGTGTGCCACAAGTCAGCTTCGGGCGAGCAGGCTGCTTGCGAGACTCTTTGGCGGTCTGTGACAAAAACGGATGCACGGCATTTTGAAAATAAAAGGCGTTCCGGTAACGGAACGCCTTTTGCCGTATACGCGAATAATCGCGATCCTGTATGCGCATACTGAGACAGAGGAGGAACGACAATGTCCGAAAAGATCTATAAAACGGGTATGGCGCCGGGAAGCGGCACATACGATTGCACGAACTGCCATACGAAGGTGCGCCTCGGCAGCGGCGACACGATGCCGCCTTGTCCCAAGTGCACGAACAACGAATTTACTAAAGAATAAACGGCGTTTCGTGCGAAGCGGAGGACGTGCATATGCGCGCCCTCCGCATTTTGTTAAAAATGTCCGGGCATGCGTATATTATTTCCGAAAGCGTGCAAACTGTAAATACGGTCGCCGATCTGCGGCGCAAACCGGCGACAAAGCGAAAAAATTTCGAACGGCAATATCGCGCCGGAACGAAAAACTTCTTCGCTCGGGTACCCGGATAAACGCATGGCGATAAGCGGAGAAGACGATCGATATCATAAGAACGCACATGCGTTCGGAAAGACGGAAACAGACAAACGTTTTCGTCTTTCTTTTTATGCCGGGCGCCGTTACCGCATGGCGGCGAAACGTTTTACAAAGCGAAAATAAAGTGATACAATGGGATCATGGAATACGTCGATATAAAATATGTCGGTAAGCCGGTATCGCGGCTTATGTTCGGTACATGCATCCCTCTCATGCAGAAAGGCGGCGACGCGACCGAATTGCTCGATCACGCGTTCGGACTGGGTATCACGGCATACGATACCGCGCGTTGTTACGGCGGCGCCGAGCGCTCTCTCGGCGCGTGGATAAACGAGCGCGGCAATCGGGAAAAGGTAGTCGTGCAGTCAAAGGGCGGGATCAACGGTTTTCTCTGGCGCAGCCGTATAAAGGAGAGCTGTATCCGCTTCGACCTTGCCAGGTCGCTTGCCGAGCTGGGCGCCGACTATATCGATATCTATCTGCTCCACCGCGACGACAAGCGCGTGCCGGTGGGTGATATCGTCGAACTGCTCAACTCTCTTGCCGCCGACGGCATGATACGCGCGTTCGGCGGATCGAACTGGTCATATGAGCGCATAGAGGCGGCGAACGAATATGCGTATGCGCACGGGCTGCAGCCCTTCTCGGTATCCAGCCCCAATTACGGTCTTGCGGAAATGAAAAAAGATCCGTGGGGCGGCGGACTCGTCACGGTAACGGGCGACAGAAACGCTCAGGCGCGTGAGTGGTATGCGCGCACGGGCATGCCGGTAGCCGCATGGTCGTGCGTGGGCGGGGGACTGTTTTCCGGGCGGTTCCGCAGTTCGGACGTATCGGCTGCGAAACGTTTGATGGCGGCATTATACAGAAAAGCGTTCCTTTATCCGGATAATCTCGAACGCTTGAGACGTGCGGAGATCCTTGCGGAACGCAGGTGCGTTTCGCCGTCTCAGATAGCTATAGCATATCTTCTTAAGAGCGACATGAACGTATTGCCCATAGTGGGTACGGGTAGCGCGGAGCATCTCGATCCCAATGTGGCGGCAATGGATATACATATCACTGATGCAGAAGCCGCATGGCTGGATCTTCGTTCCGACGACGCGGCGGAGGAGAGAACATGAAAGTAACGGTGATAGGCGGATCGGAAAGCGGCGCGGCTGCGGAACTTGCCCGCGGGATCGCCGATAGGGTACTGCGCGCTGCGGACGGCAACGAAGCGGATATGTGGCTGCTCCCCGCAGGCATAACTTCGTTCTGTAACGGCTGCGGCATGTGTTTTTCGGGCGAGCCGAACAAATGCCGTCACGCGCGGGAGGTCATGCCCATACGAAAGAGCATGCTGTCGTCCGACGTCATCGTGTTCGTCACGCCGTCGGTCTCCGGACATGCGCCCGCGCAGGTCGTGAATTTTCTGAATTATCTCGAATATATCCAGCTCGGCAATTCGCCTTTGCCGGAAATGTTTTCCAAGCGCGTTATCGCCATATCTCTCGGCGACAAACGCGCGGCCGAGGATGTGGCGGACTGTGCCAGGCTGTGGGGAGTGACGGACGTAAAAGTTCTTTCTCATGCCGAACTCGTACGTACCGATCTTCTGCTTGCCGCGCCGCGCAAAAAGCTCGGGTTTTTCGCAAAGTGGCGGCTCAGACGTCTTGCCAGAAAAACGGGCATATCTCTCCCGCCTGAGCTTCTCGGCAAATAGGTCCGAAGCGCGGATCGTAATTAACGGCGGTCGGTCGGAAGCGGCGTTTTTTGCCGGAAATGTTTTGCCGGAAACGACTGCGTAAAAGGGGAACGGCGCACCGTCGTTCATGCGACCCGCCGCGCTTGACAGGAATTCCGAAATGTCGTATAATGGACTTAACTAAGGTTAAGTCCATTTTCGTCATTGCGGCAATCGTGTGCGAGGCAAAGGCAGTGTCATTTGCAAAACGCTGCGCATATGTACTGAAATGGCGATATATAGGGAAAAATGCGGGTATTATGCCGCGCATAGTACTCGTAATTATCGGGAGGAAGTTCATGAATGCCTGGATCGTCGCAGGTGCGATCGCACTTATATTCGTTTCTACGACTGCCGGATCGGCGCTTGTGTTTTTTACGGGCGATCGTCCGTTCGGCGGCAGAGCCGCTTCGCTGTTCACCGGATTCGCGTCCGGCATAATGGTCGCGGCGTCCGTGTGGTCGCTCATCATGCCCGCGATGGAATCGTCGGAGGGGAAGGCATACCCGGCGTTTCTTCCGGCAGCCGTAGGCGTGGCTGCGGGAGGAGCGTTCATCCTCGTGCTGGACGGCATAGTGGCTGTGGCGAGGAAAGAGAAGAGCGGAGCGGGTATGAGCGCGTCCGGCAAGATGCTTGTCGCGATGACGGTGCACAATGTGCCGGAGGGGCTTGCCGTGGGTCTTGCCCTGGGCGCGGC
>USNB01000089.1 GCA_900555875.1 uncultured Eubacteriales bacterium | reverse complement strand
CCCCGTAGCCGCGGCAAGCTCCGCACGAAAATCGCTGCGGAACCCGCTTGCGGGCGAAGGCTGCGTCTGACGCGGCTTAGGCTGCTTTTCGGCGGGCCGGACGGGCTGAGGTCTCTGTCTGCCGTCGGTCTGCTGCGCTCCCTGACGATCGGAAGGCTGAGTCTGCCTACGTTTGCCGTCGGACGGAACGCCGCCGTCGCGACCTTTATCCTGTCCTTTATCCTGTCTGCGAACGGCAGACGTCTGATCCGCATTCTTCTGACCGGCATTATCGCGCCGCTCCGAAGAACGCGAACGATCGTCGCCCGAGACTCTGCCGTCGCCTTTACGCTGACCGCGTTTGTCGCCGTGAGCGTCTTTAGCCAGCCTTTCGAGATCGCGCATGATCTCCGAAGCCGCGGGCGCGCCGCCTTTGCCGTCAGCCAGCGTCAGCCGGACGCGGGCTTTGGAAAATATGCCGGGATGAGCGATTATCCTGACGTCCACATCGTCCAGCTTGCAGTCCAGCTCGGCAAGCCCCTTTGCGAGCGCCTGCTCTATATCTTTGCCTGTGCTTTCTATCTCTTTCAAAATATGCCTCTCTGCATCGCGCGGAAGATCACTTCTTTCCGCGCTTTCCGACGTTGGGATCGGGTCTGCCCTGCGTCTCGATGCGCTCGCCCGCTCTTCCTGCCGCGCTGTCCGCAGGTATCATCTTACGCGTTATTCCTGTGGTCACGAGGTTGATGAGAAGGCTCATCGCGGAGTTCACGACCATATACAACGTGAACGCCGCGCAGTATATGAACGCGAAATATGCCATGAGCAGCGGCATGACGAACACCATCGCCGTCATACAGCCCTTGTTCTGACCGAGCTGCGCGTCCTGTCCGCTTTTTTTCTGCTGGCGGCGCATTATTATCTGCGACACTATATTGAGCGCTACGGCAAGTACGGGCAGTACGAGGAAGCCGTTCACGCCGACGTTGTCGCCCTCGAGGATGAGTTTCATAACGGTATCGTACGAACTCACCATCTTCACAAGCTCTTCCTCGCTTATGCCGGAACGGCTCGCATCCGTTGCGTATGTCCCCACGCGGCTGACAAAATCGTTTCCGTCTTCGGCGATGGAACTCGACCAGGGCGTATCGGGCGACCAGATATCGCGTATCCAGAGGAACGAATCGTAAGCGTATCCCTCTCCGTCATACGCGCCCGTTCCGTTAAAGAAATCGGCTGCCTCGCGCTGAGCCTTGCCCACGCAATAGTCGGACGACACTCTGTCGGACGCCGTCAGTCTCGCGACTACGGAAGCGTTTCCGGCAAGCGTCGCATAGTCTGTCCCCGCACCGGACGAGACATAAGTATCGTAAGAATCCGCATACATCGTAGCGAACAGCGTGAAATAATCGGTAGCGAATTCCGCGCTCGCCGTGACCGCGGCATCCGCGATCGCCGTATCGTATGCCCCTGCGCGCGCCGTCGAAGGATCGGCGGCGTAAGCCTCTTCGTATGCTGCGCCGAAAGCGGTCTCGAATTCGTCGCCGTAATCGGAGCGCAGCCTGTCGGTCGCGCTGTCATACCAGCTATAGCCGTCGCCGTCGCTGCCGAACGCCTGCACATATGCCGAGTCGTAGCGCTCGTATATCTGCACGTAGTTGTCGAACTGTTTGTATTCGGCATTCGTGCGCATCGCCGACCACAGCCACATGAACACGATGAGCGTGACTATCATGGGCAGACAGCTCGCAAGATAGCTCATGCCCTCGCGCTTATTCAGTTCCGCCTGCTTTTGCTGAAGGACTTTCGGATTGTTGCCGTATGCTTTTTCCAGATTCTCCATCTGCGGTTTGAGCCGCATGGTGATGAGCTGGTTCTTGCGCATCTTGTAGCGCTGAAAGAAATCGAGCGGCGAAAGTATGAGCTTGAGGCATACGGTAAGCAGGATGATACGGAGCGCGTAAAACCCTATACCGTCCATGGCGCCGTTGAGTATCAACGCCCACGGGAACGTGGTATAAGGCTGTACGGTTATCTCCGCCAATATGCTCGCCGCCGCCGTTATGCCGCTTAATAAAGCCATTTTATCTCTCCTTTGGGGTTATACGGTACGGGGTCGAAACCGCCCGTCATGAGCGGATTGCAGCGAAGCAACCGCGCCGTACCGAGAGCGATCCCCGCCACCGTCCCCCAATCCTCTATAGCCTGATACATATAGCTCGAACAAGTGGGATAGTATATGCACGACTTGCCGATGGCACGGGACAACGTCTTTTTATAAAGAAGCACGAGTCCCTGGAACAGCCATGCCAGCGTCAGTATTTTTACGACCGCTCTGAGCGGAGTGAGTTTGCGCCGTCTTCTGAGTATCATGCGCGCGTAACCTCCGCCGCCTTCAGCATCCCCGCCTTTTCAAGCAGGGACGTCATGAGGCTTCTGAGCGCGGCATACGTCAACCCCGATATCCCCGGACGGGCGATGAAGATCATCTGTCCGTCGCATATCCGGGGAAGAAGTTCGCGGACGACGGCGCGCATGCGACGCTTTATTAGATTGCGCCGCGCAGCCTTGCCTATCTTGTTCGATACGATGAAACCTATGCGTTTTCCCCTGCCGCGAAGTACGACATATGAGAGCGCGCGTTCGTTGTACTTCGTGCCGTGCGCTCTGACATACGCAAAACTGCCTCGCAGACGCAGTCTGAACGCTTTGGCAAGCATCAGCCTCTGCCGAGGGGCTTGGGCGTAAGGTTCTTTCTGCCCTTGTCGCGGCGGCGCTTGAGCACTCTGCGGCCCGCCGTCGTCTTCATTCTGGCTCTGAAACCGTGCACCTTGCGCTGCGTTCTCTTCTTGGGCTGGTAAGTTCTTTTCATTTTTTCGTAAACTTCCTTTTGATCTGTTATTTGCCTCGATCGGGCATAATGTTACCGATTCATTATATATGAACCGAGCATCTCAAGTCAAGCGATTTGGCAAGGTTTTACCCCCGTTGTACGTTCATTGCGGGCGCTTCTTCCGCCTCATATGCGCAAGGGGTTGACCGAAAGCGCATAAAATGATATAATATCCGTGATAAGAGCCGCACGGAGACTGCCGCACGCGGCATAACGACAGAGGGAAAAGGAGGCTGCGATGCCGCAGAAAAAAGAAAACAAAACAGAATCGGAAGAACGCAATGTACGTTCGTTCATAGCCAGAGCGCTGGGCGAGGATACGGATTCAGCCGTCGTTCTCGAAACGCTGCAGGGATTCAGATGGTATATGACTTTGTACCACTGCGCGATACGCGAAGTACAAACGAAATTCGAAGTGCTGGACGAGGAGCTGTCGATAAGCCGGCCGCGCAACCCGATAGACCGCATAGAAAGCCGCGTAAAAAGTCCCGAGAGCATATTCGGAAAACTGCGGCGCGGCGGATACGAATTCAACCTGAAATCGATGACGGAAAACCTGAACGACATCGCGGGCATACGCATAATATGTCAGTACGTCGACGATATATATACCGTCGCGGACATGCTCGGCAAACAGGACGACATCACCGTTATAAAGGTAAAGGATTACATAAGGCAGCCCAAGCCCAACGGCTACCGCAGCTATCACATGGTGGTGGAAGTGCCGGTCTTCTTCTCCGAAAAGAAGCATTCGGTGCGCGTGGAAGTGCAGTTCCGAACGATAGCCATGGATTTCTGGGCAAGTCTCGAGCACGACATAAAATATAAAAAAGAGATCCCCGATCCGGAGATCCTCGCCGCAGACCTCAAGGAGTGCGCGGATATCGCCTACTCGCTCGACGCGAGGATGCAGGCGATCAGGGATCGTATACTTTAATATTGCGTCCCGTTTTATCGCACCCGCGCAAAAAACGGTCGAATACAATTAAAATATTTCGTTGAAAAAGTAACATGGGGCAGCTCACGCTGCCCCATGTTACCGCATGCCGAAAAAGTCATGCTGCCTCAGCGCCTCATACGCCGCCAGCGCCACGCTGTTGGAAAGATTGAGGCAGCGAAGCGCGGGACGCATGGGTATGCGCAGCGAACGGTCGGGGTGAGATGCGACGAGATCGGGCGGAAGCCCCTTTGTCTCTTTGCCGAAAACGAGAAAGGCGTCGTCCGGGAAAGACACGTCGGAATATATCCGCGAGGCTTTTGACGAGAAATAGTAGAACTTTTCCTCGCCGAACCGTTCCGTAAGCACGGACAGACCGGGGACATGCTCGATCTGCAGCTTGTCCCAATAATCAAGTCCTGCGCGCCGGACGCGCGACTGAGTGATCTCGAAGCCCAATTTCCCCACGAGATAGAGCGGCATTCCCGTACACGCACAGGTGCGGGAGATATTGCCGGTGTTCTCGGGGATCTCCGGTTCTACCAGCACTATGCTTATCATTTCCCGCCTCCCGGGAACGTGCGCATGATGACGTCGAGGTTCTTTATGTATTCGAGCGTATATTCCGACGCATCCCACCTGTCATGCGTGAGCGCATACGCGAGATAGGATATGCACACTCCGTGAGACACTACGAGCACGCGTTTTCCGTCGTGCTTTTTATACATATCCTCAAGAAATGAACGCACGCGGGCGAACACGTCTTCGCTTTTTTCCGCGCCGAGAGCTTCGTCCATGACATAGAACAGCCCGGTATGATCGGGCAGACCGAGTTCGTCATACGTCTTTCCGTCGAGTACGCCGAAATCGCGCTCGATAAGACGTTCGTCCGGGACAGGCGTTATCCTGCTGCCTTCGAGGAGCAGTTCCGCCGTGCGTCTGGCACGGATGAGCGGCGAACAATAAGCGACGTCGGGCGGAGGGAGGAGTTTCTTCCCCGCTTCACGCGTCGGCTGTTCGCTCTCCGGAGCGAGCGGGATATCGCTGCGCCCCTGTATGCGCCCCGCAAGATTCCAGGGCGTTTTCGAATGTCGGACTATGAGCAGTGTTACCATATGATATTATGATACCACCGTCCGGGTCCAAAAGCAAATGTTTTTAAGCGTCCGCCTTCTCCGAGGACCTAACGAGCCGCACCACAAGCACGCTCATGTCATCGCGGCAGCCCTGCCCGCACGCAGCGGCAAGTATGCTCTCCGCCATGCGCCGCACATTGGGGCCGAAAGCCGCAGACGCCGCGGCTGGCAGATCTTTCAGCACGTCGGACACGCCGTCGGTAACCATCACTATACAGTCGCCCGCCTCCAGCCTGCGGCGTGCAAGCGAATACGACGCATTGTCCAGCGCTCCCACGGGCAGAGACGAACCTCCTATCACCGTGACGGTCTCTCCGCGCATAACGAGCGTGGGAGGAGTGCCCGCTTTGATGATATCCGTCTCTCCCGTGACGAGGTCTATCCCCAGCACGTCCATCGCTCCGAATTCCTCGCCGGGACGCGACGAAAGAAAGGAGTTCACCGAGTCCACGCCTTCCGCGGCGTCGAATCCCGCTTTATACTGATCCTCTATGATCGAGAGCGCCGCTCTGGACAGACGCGAAGCGGGTCTGCCGCTGCCGCTGCCGTCGCACAGAGATACGAGTGCGCGCGCTCCGAAGCCCGTCACCGAATAACCGTCGCCGCTGACCGGATTTC